>DLYC01000064.1:6649-11799 GCA_003447895.1 Lachnospiraceae bacterium
GTGGATGAGCCGCCATTTCAAGGACAGGGACAGCATCATCCTGAGCGTGCACCCGCACAACGACAGAGGATGCGGCGTGGCCGCGACTGAGCTCGCCCTTCTGGCCGGCGCGCAGCGCGTGGAGGGAACCCTTCTCGGAAACGGCGAGAGAACGGGAAATGTCGATGTTTTGACAGTCGCGTACAACATGTTCTCCCAGGGCATCGACCCTGAGCTCAACCTCGAGGACATAGGCGAGATCGTCGAGGTCTGCGAGCGCTGCACCAAGATGGGCGTCGACGAGCGCCATCCCTATGCCGGAAAGCTCGTCTTCACGGCCTTCTCGGGCTCCCATCAGGACGCGATCAACAAGGGCGTCGCAGCCATGAAGAACCGGAAGTCCAAGATCTGGGAGGTCCCTTACCTTCCCATCGATCCCGCGGATATCGGCAGGATCTACGAGCCCATCGTCCGCATCAATTCCCAGTCCGGAAAGGGCGGCGTAGCCTTCGTCATGAGCACTTACTACGGCTTCAAGCTTCCCAAGGGAATGCACAGGGAGTTCGCGGATGTCATCCAGACCATGTCCGAGAAGCAGGGAGAGGTCCCGCCCGAGCAGATCATGGACGCTTTCCGCAAGGAATATCTCTACAAGAACGAGCCCCTGCACTTCAGAAAGCTGCAGGTCACCGATATGAGCAGCGACAGCAAGACGGACTTCGACACCAAAGTCAGGGTCGTCTTCACGGACCATGGCGAGATGGAGCAGTTCGAGGCGGTCGGAAACGGCCCTCTGGACGCTGTCCAGCGCGGCTTCCAGCTCAAATTCGGCTTCAACATCCGCATTCTGGATTATGAAGAGCACGCGCTCAAATCCGGATCCGACTCCCAGGCGGCCGCCTACATCCACCTCATGGACGGCGACAGCGGGCGGATCACGTACGGCGTAGGCGTAAGCTCCAACATCACGAGAGCTTCGGTGCGCGCTATTTTCTCCGCAGTCAACAGACTGGGCCTTGGCGAGAAGAGGCAGGGAATCTCAGACAGCTTCTGAGCGGAGGCCAAAATAGAGACTGACCGGCAATTTGACGGCGCAGTCAGGCTTTTCGGCGGCCGCCGGGAAGAGAACTACAGAAAGATTATCAGAGAGGAGCTGACAACAGATGGCAGATCAGAAAAAGCTTGTGGCAGAGATCACATCCATGGATGAGGATTTCACACAATGGTATACGGACGTCGTGATCAAGGCGGGACTTATCGCCTATTCCAATATTAAGGGGTTCATGGTTTACAAGCCCGCGGGCTACGCAATCTGGGAGGCGATCCAGAAGCACCTGGACGCGCGCTTCAAGGCGGTAGGCGTTGAGAACGTCTATCTCCCCATGGTCATTCCGGAGCACCTTCTGAACAAGGAGAGCGACCTGGTCCAGGGCTTCGCGCCCGAGGTGGCCTGGGTCACCCACGGCGGACAGGAGGAGCTGCAGGAGAGAATCTGCGTGCGCCCCACTTCCGAGACCCTGTTCAGCGATTTCTACAAGGATGAGATCCAGTCCTACCGCGACCTTCCCATGAACTACAACCAGTGGTGCAGCGTCGTCCGCTGGGAGAAGGAGACAAGGCCTTTCCTGCGCTCCAGAGAGTTCATGTGGCAGGAGGGACACACCGTCCACGCCACAGCGGAAGAGGCACAGGAGAGAACAGAGCTCATGCTCAACGTCTACGCGGATTTCTGCGCGGAGGACCTCGCGATCCCCACGATCAAGGGTCAAAAAACCGAAAAGGAGAAATTCGCCGGCGCGATCGCGACCTACACGATCGAAGCCCTGATGCACGACGGAAGAGCCCTTCAGTCCGGCACCAGCCACAACTTCGGAAGCGACTTCGCGAAGGCCTACGGCATCCAGTTCACTGACAGGGACAACAAGCTCAAATATGCTTACCAGACCTCCTGGGGCATGTCCACCAGAATCATCGGCGCGCTCATCATGGTACACGGCGACAACTCCGGTCTCGTGCTTCCTCCCAAGATCGCGCCCACACAGGTCATGGTCATTCCGATCCAGCAGAGGAAAGCCGGCGTTCTCGAGAAGGCCGAGGAAATCCGTGAGATGCTGGCACAGAGCGGCTTCCGCGTAAAAGTCGACGAGACCGACAAGAGCCCCGGCTTCAAATTCGCGGAGCAGGAGATGAGAGGAATTCCGCTTCGCGTCGAGATCGGACCCAGGGATATCGCAGAGGGCAAGTGCGTTGTCGTCCGTCGCGATACCCGCGAGAAGATCGGCTGCAATATCGCGGATCTGTCCGAGACAATTGCTAAGATCCTTCCCGCTATGCAGAAGGATATGTACGACAGAGCCAAGAAGCACCTCGACGAGCACACCTTCGAAGCCCCCGACAAGGAGACCTTCGAGAACCTGTTCGAAGAGACCAAGGGCTTTGTAAAGGCCATGTGGTGCGGCAGCAGGGAGTGCGAGGAGAAGATCAAGGAAGACTACTCCGTCACAAGCCGCTGCATCCCCTACAAGCAGGAGAAACTCAGCGACGTCTGCGTCTGCTGCGGAAAGCCCGCGACCAAGATGGTCTACTGGGGCAGGGCTTATTGAGGCCCCGCGGCGGAAGGCCGGAGGCGAAGATATTTTGGCGGGACAGCTCATTGATGCCCCGCAGCGGCCCGCTCTGCGGGCTGTGAACTATACTTGACAAGATTTATTCAGCACCCCACTCCCCTGTGCGCCGCATGCGGGACCGGGTGCTGAATCGCTACAGAATGGTTTGACAGGATATGATTCAGATACCTGAACAGGCAAACTTCATATTGGAAAAACTGCAGGCGTCCGGGCATGAGGCCTATGTGGTCGGCGGCTGCGTGCGCGACGCGCTCCTGGGGAGGGAGCCCCACGACTGGGACATCACGACATCCGCGCTTCCACAGGAGGTCAAGGAGATTTTTGACAGGACTGTGGACACCGGGCTCAAGCACGGCACGGTCACCGTCATGATGGGCAGAGAGGGCTATGAAGTGACAACTTACCGCGTGGACGGCGTCTACGAGGACGGCCGCCACCCCAAAGAAGTGACTTTTACCCCCAATCTGCGCGAGGACCTGCAGAGAAGGGACTTCACGATCAACGCGATGGCCTACTGCCCCTCGGAGGGCCTGGTCGACCTCTTCGGAGGCAGAGAGGACCTGGAAAACGGTGTGATCCGCGCGGTGGGCGACCCCATGCAGCGCTTTTCGGAGGACGCGCTCCGCATCATGCGCGCCGTGCGCTTCAGTGCCCAGCTGGGCTACGAAATCGAGCCCGCGACACTGGCCGCCGCTAAGACGCTGGCCCCCACGCTCCAAAAGATCAGCAGCGAGAGGCTCCGCGACGAACTCGAGAAGATCCTTCTGTCCGACAGGCCGGACTATCTCAGGAAGGCCTATGAGGCCGGCATCACCCGGCAGTTCCTGCCCGAATTCGACCGGTGCATGGAAACGCCCCAGGTTAACCCGCATCACTGCTACACAGTCGGTGAGCACACCCTCAAGGGCATCACCCTCATCCGCTCTGACAAAATACTGCGCCTCACAATGCTTCTCCACGACATCGGAAAGCCTTCCTGCAGGACCACGGATGACCGGGGAATCGATCACTTCTACGGCCACCAGGACGAGAGCGCGGAAATGGCCCTCAGCATCCTTCGAAGGCTCAAGTACGACAACGACACGATCCGCAAAGTGACCACCCTCGTCAGGTATCACGACCTCTCGGTTCGCCTCACAGCGCCCAAAGTGCGAAAGGCTGTCGTCAAGATCGGAGAAGACCTCTTCCCGCTCTTTCTGGAAGTCAAACAGGCCGATCTTTTGGCGCAGAGCGACTACATGCGGGACGACAAGCAGGACAAACTGGACCAGCTCCGGACGATCTATGCCGGGATCGTCGCGCGAGGCGACTGCCTCAGCCTCAAAGATCTGGCAGTCAAGGGCGCGGATATCATCGCGGCCGGCGTCGCACCGGGCAAAAAGGTCGGCAGCATCCTGTCGCAGATGCTGGACGACGTGCTGGACGTTCCGGAGCACAATGACAAAGATTACCTGATGGGGCGCTACTGTAAGTAAGAGAGTGGATGTGCGGGGCGGGCGTGTGCCGGTGCGGTGATGTGCCTGCTTGCGTTGCGGCGCAGTGGCGCGGTGGCACAGCGAGGTGCCTGCTTGCGCGGGCGTGCGGTTAAAGCCGTAATCAAGGCAATCTTAAGGGAATTGTTAGTGGTTCCTATGTTGACAAATACGGTGAAACCTATTATATATTTAATAGTATTTTCAAAGAAGGGAGTAAAACTCTCTCATTCAATCAGGAGGAAATGAATATGAATAAGACAGAAATGATCGCAGCAATTGCGAATAAAGCCGGCCTTACCAAGAAAGACGCAGAGAAGGCACTCAAGGCTTTCACAGATACAGTTGCAGAAGAACTGGCTAAGGACGAGAAGGTTCAGATCGTTGGCTTTGGCACATTTGAAGTCAGCAAGAGAGCTGCCAGAACCGGCATCAACCCTCACACACGTCAGCCCCTTGAGATCAGCGCTTCCAAGGCTCCTAAGTTCAAGGCAGGCAAGGCTCTGAAGGACGCCATCAACTAATTGACTGAATTGGCTGCTGCGCGAATGAGCGGCATTGTGGCGGATCAAAGGACTGCGACGGCTTGCGGCAGATGAGCGGCATTGTGGCGGATCAGAAATTATTCAGTGACAGAAAGCCCGGAGGACTGACTCCGGGCTTAAATTTTGGCAGGGCGTTTAGGTACAGTGTAGGCAACTGAAGGAAGAATTCCAAAATGATGGAGTGATCGGAGGCTTTTTGAGGATGCTTTGCTGGCTGTTGGGTACAGACGTCTTTTTTCTTAGGTAAGTTCCACGAGGCTTTTCCGTGATTAGGTATATATTATTTTTTCTGTGCTAAATTCCTAAGAAAAATATGAATTCGACGCAAGAGACGGGATTGGCTTGGAGAAAAATAATAATCCTTCGAGTGTAGTGCCTAAACCTGCCATGAACCATAAAATTCCGGTGGAATTAATAACTAAAAATACTGTGCAGCACCTAATTTCTACATATTCCTGAAGAATGTTGGAGATTCTGCTTACAAGAAAAGTTACTATACCTAAACTCAACTTTTGAGTCACAGGGAC
>DLYC01000143.1:0-4998 GCA_003447895.1 Lachnospiraceae bacterium
GATCAGAACTTCGACTGGATGGCGGAAGAGGCGGAATACGCCGCGAAGGCAGAGAAGTCCGGTGTAAGTGATGTGCAGGTCGTCTCGGAGGACGGATCCAAAGAGATGATGGCAGCAGCGGCCGCGAAGTCCTATACCTACAATGTTTCCGCAGCTATTGCCTATGCGGACAAATACTGCATCAACTACAACTCCGCCTATAACAGCTACAAGGGAAGAGGCGGCGACTGTGCGAACTTCGTCTCCCAGTGCCTCTACGCGGGCGGCTTCAAGCAGGATTCCGTTTGGTACAAGCACAGTGTGGCCTGGATCAACGTGATGAAGCAGATCGCGCATTTCAAGGAGTACGGAAATTTCCTGAATGCCAATAACGGAAATCTGATCAAGGGAAATCCCATCTACTTCGACTGGAACGGAGACGGGGTCTATGACCACGCGACGATCTGTGTCGGCCGCAATAACAGCGGAACAGCCATACTGGACTCCCACACGCGTGACCTCTATCACGCGACCTGGACGAACTGGAATTTCTCCAGGGCGGCCACGATCCAGCTCCGCGGTTCTGGAAGTTCCTCCTCTACGACGGACGGAACCTTCAAAACGGACAGCACAGGAAAGTATTACGTCTATTCGGACGGAACCCGCCTCAAGAACTGCTTTAAGACGATCGGCGGAAAGACTTATTACTTTAAGAGCAACGGCTACGCGGCGACGGGCCTTACCAAGATCAGCGGAAATCTCTATATTTTCAATATCTATTCGGGCATCATGTACAAGAGTACATGGGTCAGTTACCAGGGAAAGAAATACTATGTGGGCTCAGACGGAGCGGCCTATACGGAATGGAATGACATCGGAGATCACACCTATTACTTTGATCCCGAGACCTACGGAATGGCCAGGGGCTTTTACAGGGTAAAGACGAAGCTTCACTATTTTAACAGCAGAGGTGAGGAGCAGTTCGGCTGGATCACAGTGTCCGGCAAGAAGTATTATCTCGACGAGTGGGGCGTTGTGCAGTTCGGCTGGGAGACAGTGGGCGGCAAGAAGTACTACTTCGACGAGAAAGGCGCGATGGTGACGGGAATTGTCAAGATTGACGGTGTCATCTACAGCTTCGACAAGTCCGGCGTGTGCAAGGGAAAAGATAAGGGAACCGGTTCCGTGACCAGGACCTTTGCAAACGGAAAGGAGATCGCCTCCAAGAAGACGACAACATCAACCACCACGAACAGTACGACTAAGAAAACCGGAAAGACCGGCTGGGAGAAGAGCGGCGGCAAGTGGCGCTATTATAAAAACGGCGTCCTCCAGAAGGGATGGTTAAGGCTCGGCAAGAACAATAAGCGGACTTTCTACCTGGGAACAAACGGCGTCATGGTCACCGGCTGGAAAAAGATCGGAGAATACAAGTATTACTTCGACAGCGAGGGCGTGATGAAGCAGGGCTGGGTCAAGATCAGTTCAAACTGGTACTACTTCGCCAAGAACGGAAGGATGAAGACCGGATGGCTCAAGCTCGGAAACCGGTATTTCTATCTGCAAAAGAACGGAAAGATGAAGACCGGATGGCTCAAGGACACCGACGGAAAATGGTACTATCTCAACTATGAGGGAGTCATGGTCACCGGAAGACAGGTGATCGGCGGAAAGGTCTACTACTTCAACAATATGGGAGATCTCAGAGAGTGATCGGATCCTTATGACCATAGGGGGAGGCAGCTGATGAGGAAACATTCCTCAATCAGGCTGCCTCTTCTTTTTATAAAAAACCACATTTCCGAGTACCTGAGGAATTGCAATCGCTATTAAATTGTGGTAAATTCGATTGGATAATGTAAGGCGTCAGGCCTGAAGCCGACGCTTTGCGGCGGAATGAAAAAAAAAAGAGAGTCGGAGGAATTCCATGATGGATAGATATGACTGCCTTAAACTTAAGAATCAGATCTGTTTTCCCCTTTACGCCTGCTCCAAGGAGATCATCAGGCGGTATAAGCCTTTTCTGGACAGGGTGGATCTGACTTATACGCAGTACATTGCCATGATGGCACTTTGGGAAAATGAAAAGATGAATGTGCGGGAGCTCGGGCGGTGTCTGTTCCTGGATTCCGGAACGCTGACGCCCGTTCTCAAAAAGCTTGAGAACAAAGGTTATATAGCAAGATCCCGCTCCAAGGAGGATGAGAGAAACCTGATCGTCACGGTGACGGACAAGGGATGGGAGCTGAGGGAGGAGGCATTGCGGATCCCCGAGGAGATGGCCAGCTGCGTATCGCTCGAGCCGGAAGAAGCGTCAGAACTCTACAGGCTTCTCTATAAGATGCTCGGTGTCATTGTCTGAGACTGCGCGGAACTCATAAAGCGCAATGGCAGTATCACAGATGACACAGGTGTATCTTTTATGATATGATTTACAGGATATTCCCGATAAAGAATGTCCCTATGCACAGCATTTGACATGGAGGTATATATGGTCAAGTTTTTAGATATGATATTCGGAACTCACAGTCAGAGGGAGCTCAAGAGAATCGAGCCCACGGTCAGAAAGATCGAGGAACTGAGGCCCTCGATGCAGAAGCTCAGCGATGAAGAGCTGAGAGGCAAGACGGAGGAGTTCAAAAAGAGACTCGCAGCCGGTGAGACCCTCGATGATATTCTCCCCGAGGCTTATGCGGCCGTCAGGGAGGGCGCTAAGAGAGCCCTTGGAATGGAGCCTTTCCGCGTGCAGGTGATCGGCGCGATCATTCTGCACCAGGGACGAATCGCCGAGATGCGCACAGGTGAAGGTAAGACCCTGGTCGCGACCATGCCCGCTTATCTCAACGCGCTCGAGGGAAGAGGCGTACATGTTGTCACAGTAAACGACTATCTGGCGAAGCGTGACGCGGAGTGGATGGGTCAGGTCTACACTTTTATGGGCCTTACGGTAGGTGTTGTTCTAAACAGCATGACCAGCGAGGAGAGACAGCAGCAGTACGGCTGTGACATCACTTATGTGACCAACAATGAGCTGGGCTTTGATTATCTGAGAGATAACATGGCGATCTACAAGAACAATCTTGTACTTCGAGAGCTCCACTACGCCATCATCGACGAGGTGGACTCGGTCCTTATCGATGAGGCGAGAACCCCTCTGATCATTTCCGGACAGAGCGGCAAGTCCACCAAGATTTACGAGGCCTGCGATATTTTGGCCAAGCAGATGAAGCGCGGCGAAGACATGGAGGATCTCTCCAAGATCGATGCCATCATGGGCGTGGAGAGAGAGGAGACCGGAGACTTCATTGTCAATGAGAAGGACAAGGTCGTAAACCTCACCGCGGAGGGCGTCTCCAAGGTAGAGAAATTCTTCCACATTCCCAACCTTGCGGATCCCGAAAACCTTGAGATCCAGCACTGCATCATCCTGGCCCTCAGAGCCAACAACCTGATGCACAAGGACCACGACTACATTGTCAAAGATGACCAGGTCCTGATCGTCGATGAATTCACCGGCCGCGTGATGCCCGGAAGACGTTACAGCGACGGCCTCCACCAGGCGATCGAAGCCAAGGAACACGTCAAGGTCAAAAAAGAGAGTAAGACACTGGCTACGATCACTTTCCAGAACTTCTTCAACAAGTTTGACAAGAAGTGCGGTATGACCGGTACAGCGCTCACAGAAGAGAGGGAGTTCCGTGAGATCTACGGGATGGATGTTATCGAGATCCCTACGAACAAACCGGTCATCCGAATCGATCACCAGGACGCCGTCTACAAGACCAAGAAGGAGAAGTACAAGGCTGTTGTCGACGCCGTTAAGGAGGCACACGAAAAGGGGCAGCCGGTCCTTGTCGGCACGATCACGATCCAGGTCTCCGAGGATGTATCCAAGATGCTCCGGAGAGAAGGAATTCCTCACAATGTCCTGAACGCCAAGTTCCATGAGATGGAAGCGGAGATCGTCGCTCAGGCCGGACAGCACGGCGCTGTTACGATCGCCACCAACATGGCGGGCCGTGGTACCGATATCAAGCTCGACGATGAGGCCAAGGCCGCGGGCGGCCTCAAGATCATCGGCACAGAGCGCCACGAGTCCAGGCGTATCGATAACCAGCTCCGCGGCCGAAGCGGAAGACAGGGAGATCCCGGTGAATCCAGATTCTATATTTCTCTGGAGGATGACCTGATGCGCCTGTTCGGCTCGGACCGAATGATCGCGATGTTCAACGCGCTCAAGATTCCGGAAGGAGAGGAGATCTCTCACTCCTCCCTGACCAAGGCAGTAGAGGGCGCGCAGAAGAAGATCGAAGCCAACAACTTCGGTATTCGTAAAAACCTTCTCGACTATGACCAGGTCATGAATGAGCAGAGAGAGATCATGTACAAGCAGCGCCGCCAGGTTCTTGACGGGGAGAGCATGCGCGATTCGATCCTCAGCATGATCTCGGAGATCGTGGAGAGGGCTGTCGACACCAGTATTTCCGAGGACCAGGACAGCGATGACTGGAATCTCACAGAGCTCAATGAGCTCCTTCTGCCCACGATCCCGCTCAGGGTCATCAACAGGGGAAGGATCAAGGAGCGCACCAAGAACGGACTCAAGCAGCAGCTCAAGGAAGAGGCACTCGCCCTCTACGAGAGCAAGGAGTCGGAGTTCCCGGATGAGGAAGCAGTCCGCGAGATCGAGCGCGTCGTCCTTCTCAAAGTCGTCGACAGAAAGTGGATGGACCACATCGACGATATGGACCAGCTCCGCCAGAGTATCGGACTTCAGGCCTACGGACAGCACGATCCGCTGGTAGAATACAAGATCGCCGGCTACGACATGTTCAATGAGATGAACCGGAACATTATGGAGGAGACGGTCCGCGTCCTCTTCCACGTCAAGGTCGAGCAGAAGGTGGAGAGAGAAGAAGTTGCCAAGGTGACGGGAACCAATAAGGATGAGACTTCCGCCAAGGAGCCCAAGAGAAGGGTGGAGAAGAAGATCTATCCCAATGATCCCTGCCCCTGCGG
>DLYC01000143.1:5056-5213 GCA_003447895.1 Lachnospiraceae bacterium
AGCGGAAAGAAATACAAGAACTGTCACGGGCGCATGAACGCGAACGCCTGATGCCGCAAAGGCCAAAAACAGGGACAGTGAAACGTATATCTGCGGGAAAATCGGAAAATCAGCGGGTTCACCGCTTGGAAGTATAAGGAGAATGACAGCGAATGAT
>DLYC01000234.1:0-2937 GCA_003447895.1 Lachnospiraceae bacterium
TTGAACTCATTGTTCTGAAGGATGTTGAGAAGCGTCCCGGCGCATCCGGATTTGAAGCTCTGCGCGCCGATCACGACCCTGTCGATCCGCGACTGCACAAGCGCCCCCGCGCACATCTGGCAGGGTTCGAGCGTCACATACAGAGTGCACCCTTCCAGGCGCCAGTCCCCGACTTTGCGGTTGGCCTTCCGAATGGCTGTGATCTCCGCGTGCGCGAGCGTCGTGTGGTCCGTATTGCGGCGGTTGTATCCCCGCCCGATGATCTTTCCCTCCGAGACGATCACGGCACCGATCGGGACTTCCCCGATGAGGAGCGCTTTTTCCGCCTGCTTCAGAGCTGCTTTCATAAACTTCCGGTCTTCCCGGGAAAAAGTTTCGTCCCCGTTCACTTGAATTCTCTCCATTTCCATATATACTGAAAGTAATTCCATATCATAGAGTATAGATAGGAATTGCGCGTATTGAGTCCGGATCATGGCCTCTGAGCCCTCTTCCGGTCCCGCCGCGACTTAGATCAGAAGACATAAAAAAGGAGGCCGGAATGAAGATCTCAACAAAGGGGCGCTATGCGGTAAGGCTCATGCTCGACCTTGCGCAGCACGATAACGGGGAATTTATTTCCCTGAAGGACATATCGGGAAGACAAAATATCACCGTCAAGTACCTCGAGCAGATCGTATCTGCCCTCTCCAAAGCCGGCCTCATCCGAAGCCAAAGGGGCAATAACGGCGGATATCGCCTCACAAAGGCCCCTTCCGAGTACAGGGTCGGCGATATCCTCCGCGTGATGGAAGGCCCCTTAGAGCCCATCTCCTGCCTCATGGACGACCCCAATCTGTGCCCCCGCAGCGATTCCTGCGTGACACTCCCTTTCTGGAAAGGGCTCGCCGGAGTCATCAACGAGTATGTCGACAGCTTTACACTGCAGGACCTCGCGGACAGCGTCTCCGGGATGGCAGGAAACAACTTCGTGATCTGATCCCGTCACCTCTTCTCCAGATTATCCATATATGCCTTTACCATCAGGGCGATCTTGAGCGTCATGGCATCCTCAAAGGTCCTGATGTCCAGGCCGGTGCTCTTTTGCAGCTTCTCGATCCGGTAGACGAGTGTATTTCTGTGCACAAAGAGCTGTCTGGCCGTCTCTGACACGTTGAGGTTATTGTCAAAGAACGTCCCGATCGTTGACAATGTCTCCTGATCGAATTCCGCCATCTCGCCTCCTCCGAAGATCTCACGGATGAACATCCTGCAGAGGTTTGGCGGAAGCTGGTAGATCAGTCTTCCGATTCCCAGTTCATTATAGGAGATCACTCTCTTTCCGGCGTAGAAGATGCGCCCCACATCCATAGCCATTCTGGCCTCCTTGTAGGAGCGGGACAGATCCTTCAGTTCGCCGACGATGTTCCCATAAGACCCGTGGACCTTGACCATGGCCTCCATATTGAGCATGTCGACAGCCGTCTTGGCCGCCTCCTCCAGCTCCTCATATCCTTCCTGCTCGTCCAGGGCCTTGATCAGGATGACACTGTTCTCATCCACTTCCGTCAGATAATCCCCGTTCTGCACCGTGAACAGGCCGGAAAGCATCTCCGCCGCGATCGGTTCCGATTCCGCGTCCATCTCAAACAAAATGATCGCTCTCCGAACGTTGTTGGCAATATGAAGCTTCTTGGACCGATTGTGGATATCCACGAGCAGCAGGTTGTCCAGGAGAAGATTCTGGAAGAAGTTATTGCGGTCGAATTTCTCCTTATAGGCCACGATCAGATTTTCCAGTTCACTGACCGCGATCTTCGCGACCATGAAAGTATACTCTCCTTTTCCCTGCGCCGTGAGGATGAACTGAAGCTCCTCATCATCCATCACTTTGAGATAATAGCTATTTCCGATGATCTGGCTGTCCACGGCGGACTGCGCAAATCCCGCCACCATGTTCTTGTCCGGCATCACCGCGCCTTCCGTCAGCGCCACCGGATTCCCCGAAAGATCCTGTACACAAAACTCCGTCTTCGTGATTGTTCTGAGCTGCTCAAGACACCCTTTAATGATCTGTGATGAAACCATTCTTCCCTCCATGCCAAAGCGCTATGACGCTCGCCGACGCAAGTCCGCCCCAAAAGTCCGGACTATCCCTTATATGCAAAACGGGTGCCGCACCAATGATCTGTGCGGCACCCTCATAATAACCCGATTTTATACTGTCAGGCAAACAATATCTTCTGCCTCAGCCGGCAATCAGTTGGCGATCGTAAGCTCAGTCTCTTTGTCAAAGACATGAATCTTGTTGGTGTCAAATGTATATCTGACTGTATCGCCGGGGCGAACCTTTGTTGTGGGCTCGACTCTTGCCGTGATGTTAGCGCTTCCAAGATCGAAGTACAGGAATACTTCCGCGCCGAGCAGCTCGTAAACGTTAACCTTGGACTCGAACTGATAAGGAACCTTATCGCCGTCTTTTACTTCGATGATGTTCTCGGGACGGATACCGAATGTGACCTGCTTGCCGTTGTAGCCGCCGTCGATCACAGCCTTGGCCTTGTCAGCGGGAAGCTCGATGGACTGGCCTTCGACATCCAGATATGCCTTTCCGCCTGCTACTCTTGCGGTGGCATCTACGAAGTTCATCTGAGGGGATCCCATGAATCCTGCTACGAACAGGTTGCAGGGCTTGTCATAGAGGTTCTGAGGGGAATCGATCTGCTGAACGATACCGTCCTTCATAACGACGATTCTGGAACCAAGGGTCATAGCCTCTGTCTGGTCGTGTGTAACGTAGATGATGGTGGTGCCCAGTCTCTGGTGCAGTTTCGCGATCTCTGTTCTCATCTGAACACGAAGCTTTGCATCGAGGTTGGAAAGAGGCTCGTCCATAAGGAATACCTTAGGGTTACGAACGATCGCACGTCCCATAGCAACACGCTGTCTCTGACCACC
>DLYC01000234.1:3001-3161 GCA_003447895.1 Lachnospiraceae bacterium
CCGGAAAGAGCCTTCGGCTTACGATCAAGCAGGTGAGTCAGGTCAAGGATTCTTGCTGCCTCTTTTACTGCCTTGTCGATCTCATCCTTCGGAACTTTGCGAAGCTTAAGTCCGAATGCCATATTATCATAAACGGTCATGTGAGGATACAGAGCGTAGT
>DLYC01000147.1:0-7429 GCA_003447895.1 Lachnospiraceae bacterium
GGCTGGTACGGGATGAACTTTGTCTATATGCCGGAGCTGAAGTGGAAGTATGGATATGTCGCGGTCATCATCGCCAGTATCTGTATTTCTGTGGGCGGAATTCTCTGGTTCAGAAAGAAAAAGTGGTTGTAGGAAAGTGTCGCCGCAGGGCGGCTGACTTCAGAGGTGGAGCGGAAAGGAGCAGCATGAACGTAAAAGATGCAATCATGGGGAGAAGGTCAATCAGAAAGTATAAGAGCACACCGATCAGCGAGGCGGACATCCGGGATATCCTCGAGGCGGGAATGATGGCGCCGTCGGCATCGAACCTGCAGCCGTGGTATTTTGTCGCTGTTTCGAGAAGGGATAAGCTGGATCAGATCATTGAGACGATGCAGAAGGTGTCGGAAGCGGTGATGCCATCCCTGGAGGACCGCTTCAAGAATTATCCGAAGGTAGTGGCGGAGACAAGGCACTTCATTGGGATGCTCGGCGACGCGCCGCTGTGTGTGCTGGTCTTCCTGTTCAAGGACGACGAAGTTTACACGCGCAAGGAGAAGGAGCTGATGCAGAGCACTGCCGCCGCGATCGAAAACATGCTTCTGACCGCGTACGACAAAGGAATCGGCTCCTGCTGGATGACCTCGCCGCTCGAGGCGGGACTGGACGAGGCGCTCAGGGAGCAGTTCGCGCCGGATAAAGGAAAGATGATGGCGCTTCTTACTTTTGGCTATCCGGATCAGGAGCCTAAAATGCCCAAGCGCAGAGAGGGAAGGTACGAGATCCTTTCATAAGATGTCATGGAGTTACTGGTTGAGGCCCCCGGAAGATGGTACTTCCGGGGGCTTATCTGTGTGCATAGGCAGGGGAAATATGAATTGGGGCAAGTTGCTGATTGAAAGCCCCCGGAGTCGATTCCGGGGGCTTTCAGCGTACGTTCGCCGGGGAATTCTGTTAGGTTGCTGTTGGGGGCTCTTGCTCTTGGGCGGCGTTCCACCGGAACTTGCCAATAATGACTTTTCGTCGGTGCGAAAGAAGCCGACTCCTCCACCAGGAAATTTAATATCAGAAATCTCGGTGGAAAGAATTCAAGTCAAGACTCCGACGAAATGCCGTTTGGCAACGATTTCGGTGGCATGCCACTGAAACCCACAAATAATGTCTTTTCGCCGCATCAGAAAAATGTCAAATACGGCTCCAGACACCTGCCACCTCCCAATCACTCCTTTCGCTGCCCGGGTCAAATCCGCTCCGCCAGCACCCTGTACACTTCTTCCGCCACCGCCAGCTTGTACAAAAGCCTCGACGGCTGCGGCTCCAGTTCCACATAGAAGGATTCTACAGAAATCGATTCCCCACAACCAGCTTCCCCACTCACGGCTTCCTCACAACCTGCTTCACCAGCACGCCCCTCTTCTCCCGCTGCCGCTTCGCCCCGGCCGGCAGCATCTCTCACCCCGATGGCAAAATATACCTGCCCCGGCACGGATGCCTCCGGATTGGCCGGGTCCACGTTTCCCATGGTGCCTGTCACGCCAATTCCGAGATCAGCCCCGTAAGCTTTCATGCAGGCGCGCGCCATAGCTTCGGCTGTTTCGCAGGAGTAAACGGTATACTTCTCAATGGTTTCTGCCGGAACGCCCTGCAGTATTTTGGCCTCGTTGCTGTATGTGATGAAGGCGCCCTTCAGAACAGCCGAGGCTCCCTCGGTGTCTGTGATCAGCGATGCGATCTGGCCTGAGGTGGCGCTCTCCATCGTGGTGATGGTGCGCTTCTTCTCGATCAGAAGCTTTGTCAGCGTGTGGTAGTGCGCGCGGATTTCCTGTTCATTGTAATAGACCATGGCAAGAATCTTACTCCATAGGATGAGGCGTTGTTTTGGTTGACATCTATATTATAATGAAAATAGTTTAGTTTTCATCGGGAAAGGCATTATCTATTGGTAATACATTATGTGGAAGCATCTTTTCGTTAAATATCTGGTCATTTCGCTGTCCTCATCTATATGGGCGTTTTCTTTATCAATGCCGATATCCATCCGTTCCTTCGCCGCCCAGGTTCCCTATGCCGATTCCGGCTCCGAAGCCTCAGCCGCCGGGGTCGCCACTCCGGGCGAGGCCGCCGGCAAAAAGGCCGGCTCCGAAGAAGCGGCAGTCAATCCCGCTCCCGTTCAGCTCGGCAAGAGTTCCAACCTCCGCTGGACAGGCACGGGCGTCCTGCACTGGGACGCTGTGAAGAATACCGACAAATACAGGGTCACCGTCTGTGTCATGAGCGGCGGCGGCAAATACAGAAAATCCACAATCGTACAGGGGAAGCTTACCTGCCGCCTCGAAGAGACCATTGTCGCTCTGATCCGCAAATACCTGGCCACGGCGAATGGCGCCTCCTATACGGTATATGCTGCCGTGCAGGCTTTGACGACGGACTCGCAGCATTATACAGACGGTGAGATCGTCCGCTCGCCGGTCTTTCGCTATATGAAGTCCACCTATAAGGATTCCGTCAGCAGGAACGGCTGGTATATCATGGACGACGGCTGGTATTTCTATTCCGCCGGGAAGAAGCAGACCGGGTGGATCACCTTTTTGGGAAAGCGGTACTATCTGGATCCGAACGGCCGAATGGCGGCCAATCGGTGGGTCGGAAACCGCTATCTCAAGTCCGGCGGCGAGATGGCCCGAAATGAGTATGTAGACGGATACAAATACTACGTGGATGGCAAAGGTCTCCGCGTTGACGGGGCGGCGCTCAACACCAAAAGGTGGGTAAAGACTGCCAAGGGGTGGCGCTATAAGAGAGTAAACGGTCAATATGCCAGGAACCGATGGCTTGAGATCAACCGGGCCAGGTACTATTTTGACAGCGAGGGGTATCTTAAGACGGGATGGCTCACGCTGAAAGGGAAAAAATACTTTCTGACCGACAGGGGCACCATTACTTCCGGGCTCGGAATTCCGAAGACGGGATGGGCCAAACTCGGCAAAAACTACTTCTGGTTCGACGACAACGGCGTATTGGCCCAAAACGAGTGGGTTGACAGGAAACAGTATTACGTAAATTCAGCCGGGCGAAGGGCTGGCTGGATCACTTATGACGGCCTCAAGAACGTTTCGACCACGAACCGCCTCGGGCAGTATGTGTACAGCAAAAATGCCGCGCCGGAGCAGAGCATCGCGGGGTACGATAAAGCGTATAAGAGCGGAAACCGCATCATGGTCATTGACCTTCGTTTTACCAAAGACGGGGTCCCCGTCTGTTTCCATGATGACGAGGTCAACTACGCGCGGTGGCCGGACGGCTCTGTTCCCTCCACGTATCCGGTCATTTCCAAGCTGACCTATGAGGAGCTGAACCGATATGATTACGGCATCAAGTGGGGACAGCAGTATAAAGGCACGAAGGCGATGACTCTGGCGGCGATGGCCGAGTGGATCCGGAATCACCCCGATACAGAGATGTACGTGGAAGTAAAGACCGCGACACTGAGCGACGCGCAGATCCAAAAGGCGGTCTCGATCATGAACAAGTACGACATCCTTGACAGGACCTCCGTACTTGTTCCCACGTCAAAATCCAGAAGCGCCGACACCAGAGCCGCACGCCTGCACAAAGCTGCGCCCACTCTCAGGATCGGTATTTTCAAATACGGCGTCTCAAGCGCTCTGTATTCTCAGCTAAAGAGTGCCAAGGGCCCTTTGAACAATGTTTTCTACTGGTGCTGGTACAAGACGAAAGTGGATTCCGCTGTTGTGAAGAAACTGCGCAGCATGGATGTTCAGTACGAGAGCGGAACGCTCGATCGGTTTGAGGACATCATTTCCTACTACGCCCGCGGCTCTGCCTACTCCTATGTCAGCTCGATCGAGACCGACGGCGCGGTATTCCTAAGCTCGCTGAAAAAAGCCACCCTTCACAACAAGGCGAAGTGGGTGAACGCTGACGGCGGCCGCAAATACCTTCAGATCGACGGCACCTATGCCCAAAACAAGTGGCTTGAGATTGATGGCCGGAACTATTATTTCGATCAGAACGGATTCATGCAGCCCGGGGCGCCAAAATAGAGTCCCGGGCGGGTTCCCCCCCCTCCCGCCGCCCATGGTAAAAAAAAGGAGTCCCGGCCGGACTCCCCATCTTCACGATCTTTTGCCCCAATAAAAGAAGAGGCCTCATCGGCCTCCTTGCTCTCTTTGCACACTATCAAATCTTCCATCCTCACCTCGTAGAGGCTGCTGAGCGCTATCAGGTTGTCAGTGGACGGAATGGACTCTCCGCGCTCCCACTTGTACACCGCCTGGACAGAAATCCCACCCAGGTACTCACTGACCTCGCTGACCTTGTAGCCTCTAAGGAGGCGGATGGATTTCAGCCTCTTTCCGGTCTCAATCAGCAGGATTACGGGATACACAAATCTCACCTTCATGTTCTTCTGCATCGACATCTTTATTCCCCCTATTCTTAGGCTGGCTTTTTCAACGTGCGAACTTGTATGCAGGGCATACAGAAAATATCATCGGCCCTCTCTCTTACCGATGTGTGAGAATGAACGGGTTCCTTGTTTGTATGGCTATTATAGTATAGCGGGATGCACTTGTCGATGAATCTGCAGTTTAAAATGTTAAACTTGTCGTTAACAAATCAAAACACACCGATCATTAAATTCATCAGGTCCTTGAAATACGGCGTCAGCTCCCGGCTTCCGTGATAGTTTCTCTGCCTGCGGCCTCTCAGCTTTAGTCGGAGCTCCCAGCGCGGCCCGTCCGGCAGAAAGCTGTCGTACCCCTTATTCCAGTCGGCCAGATAGAACCGCCTGTACAAAGTGTGCAGAATCCTGTCCCACTCTTCGCCTGTGATCTGCCGGCTTCCGACCGCCTCGCCGGGCTCCCCTTCGCTCACCTTTACAAGCGCGCCCTCTGCGTTTTTCCGAATCAGGATTTTGGTACATCCGCCAAAAATCTCCCGCATCACAAATTCGATTGAGACAACCGCGTCCCGGTAGTCCTCCGGGCTGTCGGTCTCCGCCCCGCTTTCCCGGACGATTTTTCCCGGACCATTTGCCCGACCGCTGTTTTTGGGCGCAATGAGCGGCCTTCCCCCGAACGTTTTCCCGCAGTCGCCGCATTTTCTGGAAATTTCCTGCTGCGCCGCTTCTTTCGGCATGATCCTGGGCGTGTTGGTGCCGCCGCAGCGAGGGCATTTCACGTCGGCTGTTCCGTTATAGACCGCGAATTCACGTTCGTAAACAGATGCTTCCGATCCTGAACTCGAATCTTCCCCCACAGGACGGGATTCCCGCTTTGAACCCGGGTTCGCTCCCACACGGCGGTCAAGGATGATCCCGCAGGCGTTCGCGTCCGCTTCCAGTTCGCGCAGAAGCTTCCCGATCTCTTCGTCCGACAGCGCCGCCTCCCCGCCGCTCACGGTTTCCATCAGCCTCCCGATCGTCGTGACCGATCCGTTTGTAAACTCCCGCAGCTCGTCGAGCATGCGATCTTCCCAATCCTGCCATCTCTGTCTCATCACATAATCCTTTCTCCCTCAGAAGCTTATTTGTCTGTTATACTAAATCTATTATAGCGAAAGGATCTCGCCAAATGTTAGGAAGAAGAAGAAAAGTCGAGCAGTTTGAGACTGTTTATAAGCTTGAGCCCGCCTCCGTTGACCTGGCGGCCGATCAGATTGTTGACTTTCTGACCGGCATTAAGCTGAAGAAAGACACCATCCTCCGCGTCCGGCTCTCTGTCGAGGAGGCCCTTTTGCGCTGGGTGGAGCATTTTACGGAGAGCAAGACCTTCCGGCTCGAGATGGGCCTTCACTGGAACAGGCCCTATGTCGTTCTCAAGCTCTGGGGCAGTGAATATGATCCGCTCACGGAATCGGAAAGCGACCTGGGCCTTTGGGCAGACGAGCTTCTGGGGGCAATCGGCCTGATCCCGGTCTTTCGGTATGTCAGCGGATGCAATATTTTGCAGATTCCGCTCAAGCGCCCCCACGGCAATCCCGGCGTCGTCCTGCTTCTTAGCACCCTTGCCGGCGCCGTGATCGGCGTCGCCACAGACTGGGTCCTTTCCGATGAGATCCAGATGCTCTTTACGAGCACGGTCCTGACTCCGCTGCAGAACGCGTTTATCCGCGTGCTGAACGCCGTGTCCGCGCCGGTCCTGTTTCTGTCCATCCTGACGACGGTGTGCGGGGTCGGCAGCATCTCCATCACCGGCAAAGGCGGAAGGCGCATCATCAAGCGGTTCCTCTTGTACAGCACTGTCTTTACTGTCCTTGCGATGTTCCTGTGCCGCCGGCTGTTCGATCTGCCGATCGGGAACGTCTCGCTCTCCCGGCGCGAAGTCTCCGGCGTCCTGGATTTCTTTCTGGACGTCTTCCCGGGCGACATCCTCTCGCCCTTTATCCAGGGCGATTTCACGCAGATTATCGTCGTCGGGCTGGTCATCGGAAACGCCCTTCTGATCGCCGGCGCCAAAGTACAGAACCTTGTGACGCTCGTCGAAGAGGCCAACACCGTCGGCCTCGAGGTCGCGGAGTGGATCTCGGAGATTTCCCCCGGCTTCGTCGCTCTTTTGATCGTTCTCGGCATTCATGAGAGCACGATCCATATGCTGTGGGGCATCTGGAAGCCGTGCCTTCTCATTTTGGTCTTCTCCCTGACGGCCCTGTTTCTGAAAATGCTGCACGTGAGCCTTCGCTACAAAGTGCCGATTCCCGTCCTCTGTCAAAAAATGAAGGAGTCCTTTCTTCTTTCTCTCTCCACCTTCTCGGTCGAGACCTCCTACAGCGCCAACCAGAAGTGCTGCGAGAAGAAGCTGGGCATCAGCAGGCAGCTCACCTCTTACGGGCTGCCCATCGGCCTCATCTGCTTCATGCCGGTGAGCACGATCGCCTCCGTGATCCTCACCATGTATGCGGCGGAGTGCTATCAGGTGACGGTCTCCGGCGTCTGGATGATCATGGCGCTCTTTCTTGCCGTCACTCTGGCTGCGGCAGGGCCGCCGACGGCAGGCATCGGGATTTTGACCTATACGGTGATGTTCTCCAAGCTGCACATCCCCGCGCAGGCGCTGACGATCGCGCTTGCGGCCGATATTTTGATGGGATTTGTTTCCTATCCCGTCAACCAGGCCATGCTGCAGATGGAGCTGGTCCTTGAAGCCGACCGGCAGAAGCTCCTGAACCGGCAGCAGCTGACTTCCCAATGAAGGAGGACAAAAAAACATCCCATTTTTCCCACAATAACTGTATACTGGAAAACGTGAAATTTCGCTCCCGGACGGCGCACAAGGCACACGCACCGCGCCGGCTGCCGAGGCTTCCGCGCGGGAGCTGCAACCAAATCCATACACAACAGGAGGTCCCAATGACCAATCAGGAAAGACGCGATCAGGAAATGCTGTACATCACCGACGATGCGATCATGGAGGAGCAGGCCGTGGCAAGG
>DLYC01000147.1:7547-7980 GCA_003447895.1 Lachnospiraceae bacterium
GGAGCTTCTCGGAAAGTCCGACAACGCATGGATCAACCCGCCCTTTTACTGCGACTACGGCAAAAATATAGAGGTCGGAAAGAACTTCTTCGGAAACTACAATCTCACCATCCTGGATGTCGGAAAAGTCAGGATCGGCGACTACTGCCAGGTGGCGCCCAATGTCTCCATCTACACGGCCGGCCACCCGGTGCACCCTGCAGCCCGAAACACGATGTATGAGTACGGAATCGACGTCACGATCGGAAACAATGTCTGGATCGGCGGAAACGTCGTGATCTGCCCCGGTGTCACCATCGGCGACAACGCGGTGATCGGCGCGGGAAGCGTCGTGACAAGAGACATCCCGGCCTGGAGCGTCGCCGCCGGAAATCCCTGCAAAGTCATCCGGAAGATCACCGAAGACGATCGCGACAAATACTATCGCGGTGTC
>DLYC01000147.1:8116-9516 GCA_003447895.1 Lachnospiraceae bacterium
GCCGAGTAAAGCTATGAACAAAGTGCCCTCTCGCTATTTTGGCACCGCTATGATGCTGTGTGCCTCCCTGTGCTTTTCAACCGGCGGTCTCCTCATGAAGCTGATCCCCTGGAACCCGCTCGCCATCAACGGCGCCCGGAACCTGATCGCGTGCCTCGTGATCGGGGGATTCCTTCTGGCCACTCGGCACAGGCTCAAATTCAACGCGACCGTCCTGGTCGGCGCCATCTCCATGGCCGGCGTGACGACCCTGTTCGCCATCGCCAACAAGCTGACAACGGCGGGCAACACGATCATCCTGCAGTACACCGCACCGATCTGGATCGTGATCCTGTGCTTCCTGCTCCTGGGTCAAAAACCCGACAGAACCGCACTCATCTCCATCCTGATCGTGTTCGCCGGCATCCTGTGCTTCTTCTTTGAGGGGCTCTCCACCGGCAAGTGGCTGGGCGACCTGCTCGCGCTCCTGTCGGGCATCTTCTACGCCGGTGTCTTCATGCTCAACAGCTTCGAGAAGGGGGACGCGCTCTCCTCGGTATTTTTGGGTCAGCTCGCATGCGGCGTGGTCCTGTCCCCGTTGGTCCTTCGCGAGACCGACTTCTCGGCGCCGGTGCTGCTCTCGGTCTTTTTGCTGGGCGCTGTCCAGGTGGGCCTCGCCTACATCTTCTTCACCACCGGGACTAAGTACACCGATCCCGTGACCGCCTCCATCATCAATGCGCTCGAGCCGATCCTGAATCCGGTTCTCGTGGCGGTTTTCTACGGAGAGATGCTCGGTCCGCTGTCCCTCGTCGGGGCGGCCATCGTCCTGTGCGGGATCCTCTTTTACAACCTCGCGCCGGCTCTTAAACGAAGCTGATCTCTGCTGACAATGCATCATAAAAACGGCCGCCCGGGGATTTTCCCTCCCCGGGCGGCCGTTTTTATGTTTCTGGGTTTAAGCCTTATGCGCAGGATCCTTGTGGATTCTCATTCCGTTTTCTCTATTTTGACTCTGCCTTCTCAGTCGTCAATTTCACGATCCCAGTCGAGGACCTCGTAGGTCTCGGCGTCGATGTCGTAGTTGTACTCGTAGTCGCCGACATGGAATTCCACTTCGTAGACAGCGCGTCCGTCTTCGTGGCCGTTCTCAACCTTCAGGCGGCTCACTTCGTCACGCTTTCGCACCGGTCACAACGGGCTCACTGCTTTCGTCACGCCCAGGTGCCGTCCCGGAAGACCGGCACCACGGTGCCGTCAGGCCGCACGCCGTCGATCGACAGGTCGTCCGCGCCGACCATAAAATCCACATGGATGATCGAGTCGTTGATCCCCAGCTTCCCGGCCTCCTCCATCGTCATGTCATTGCCGCCCGGAAGCACTTCCTTAAAGCCCATGCCCACTGCGCAGTGGCAGCACGC
>DLYC01000147.1:9671-12367 GCA_003447895.1 Lachnospiraceae bacterium
TCATCCATGTGAAGCATCTTCTCGAGGAGCTCCTGCCCCTTTTTGGCCCGGCACGAAACTGCCCGCCCGTTCTCAAACGTAATGGAGAATCCGTCGATGATCTGGCTGTTCCAGGAAAGCGGCTTCACCGCAACGAGCGTTCCCTCGCACTTGCCCGCGATCGGCGAGGTGAAGATCTCCTCTGTCGGCATGTTCGGAATATAGTGGGTCCCCGTCACCGAATTCTGTGAGCGGGCGCCCTCCCACCTGGCACCGGGAATGAGCTCCACCGTGAAGTCCGTGCCGTTTGCGCTCTTATAGCGAAGCGACGAAAAGCCCTGCCCGTTCAGCCAGGCCGCCTTCTCCTCGATAAAGGACGTGTGCGCCTGCCACTCGGCCACAGGGTCATTGTCCTCCCGCACTCTCACCGTTGTCAGGACAGCGTCCCACAGGCGCGCCATCGCTTCCTCGTCGGAAGCCTCCGGGAAGCACTTCCGGGCCCATTTGACAGAAGGATACGCGGCGATCGCCCACTGATGCTTTCCGTCGATCGCGTTCCGATAGGGCTTGAAGACCCCGGCGCGGCTCTGCATGACTGCCGAGATCTTTCTGGGATCGATCCCGTCCAGCGCGTCCGGGTCCTCTGACAGGATCAGGATCCTGCAGGGAAGGTCCTCCACCATCTGCTTCATTTTGGCCTCCTGCCACGGGAGCACCCTGGCGAGGACTTCCTCGTCCGCGTACAGATAGTCCAGGTGGCTCTTGGCGTCAAAGGTCCAGTCGATATTCACCTTCTTCGCGCCTGCCTTGTAGCACTCCTCCGACACCATCGCGGCAAACTCGTGCTGCTCCACGGAAATGGTCAGCTGCACCACCTGTCCGGGCTGCACGTTGGCGCCGGAGCGCACGATCAGTTCCGCATACTTTTTCAAAATTTCTTCTGTTATTTTCACGTTGTCCTCCTGTTGTCCTCACTCCTCCTCGAACAGGATCCCTTTCATGCAGATCATCTGCTCATTCCGGTCATAATTCCAGCTGTGGCAGGCACCTCCCGCGCAGAATTCTTCCGCGGAGCACCCATGGCACACTGCGCTCCTCTCCGACAGCGGCCGCCGGAAGAAGGAAAAGCCGTTCTCCCACACATCGAGGAAGTTGTCCCGGAAGATGTTTCCCTGGATCGTCTCCGCCCGCCGCTCGATGTCAAGACACGCGCTGATGTCGCCGTTACTTAAGATCCCGGCCACATACACCCCCGCATTGCACAGGAAGTACCAGTCGCGCACCTCGCGCTCCCACTCCAGTCCCAGGTAGTGCGAGCAGCCGTAGGTCACCGGATAGTCCGCGGTCCGCTTGCTCTTTATGAACGCGAAGAGCCGCCTTTGGTCCTCCGGCGTAAGAAGCAGGTCCGGGTGTTCCAGCGCCCGCCCGATCGGCTCCAGGCCGATCACGCGCCACGAATCGATGTCCACTTTGTCCAAATATTGAAACAGGTCCTCCAGCTCCCCGATATTTTGGTGATTGATGACGGTCGTGACCTGTATCTCGTGAAAGCCGCCCTCATCGATCAGGTTCTGAATCCCCTGCATTGTCCGCTCAAATCCGCCGGGCATGCCCCGCAGCTTGTCGTGCGTCTCAGGCATCCCGTCCACGCTGATCGAGATCGTGCCCATTCCGGTCTCGCGGAGCCTTCGCGCCACGTCCCTGGTGATCAGCGTCCCGTTCGAGGTGATCCCCCATCGGAACCCGTTTCTGTGAATCTCCTCCGCGAGGACAAAGAAGTCCTTGTACAGGAGCGGCTCCCCGCCCGTCAGGCAGATCTGCGTCATCCTGTTTCCGTAGCGCTCCTTCACCTGCCGGAGCACCCTTACATACTCTTCGACCGGCAGTCCGTCCGGCGACTGCGGCGTGCAGCGGCTTCCGCAGTGGAAGCACGCCGCATTGCATTTGAGCGTGAGCTCCATAAACAGCTGCCGCAGCTGCGGCGCCCCGTACAGTTTCTTCCGATATTGCTGCAGCGACTCCAGCTGCTTTTTCTTAATCGCTAAAATCTCTTCCCGCTTCACGTCTGTCCACCTCTGAGGTCTTATCACTAAAAATCCTCGCCGCTGTCTTCCGCCGGCGGCCCGTAGACATCCACATTCATGTTTTCGTCCGGATCATAATCCTCGGAAGCCTCCGCAGCATCCTCGCCGGTGTCCGCTTCCCTGGAAACATCTTCCGGCGGCGGCCCATAGACCGCGACATTCCGCTGGCATGACGCCATGGATGTCATCACAGACCCCGCCAAAATAGCGGCAATCGCAAGCTTTTTCCTTGATTTCTTCATCTTATACCTCCGTTCCCGGCTCTTTCGTCAGCATCTGCCGGTACCTTTCGTTCACCGGCGTCGGGATCCCGTGCTTTTTCCCGAGCCCGATCACCGTCCCGGCGAAAAGATCCACCTCCGTCGGCCGCCCCGCCAGCGCGTCCTGCCGCATCGACGGATAGCCTTCCGGCTTGAGCGTCTTCTCGATCTCGATGCACGTGGCGATGTCCGCCTCGGTCAGTTCGATCCCTTCCACGGCCGCGAGCCGAATGACTTCCCGCATCGCTTCCTCCATCTCCTCGCGGACCGGCCCCGGTTCGCAGATATGGCGGTAGACCGTCTCGTGCACGGTGCACGCCTGGTTGACGCCCACATTGAGCATAAACTTAAACCACATCGCGTGCCGGATGTC
>DLYC01000014.1 GCA_003447895.1 Lachnospiraceae bacterium
CGGAATAAAAAAATAATTTGTCGAGGTAATTGAAAAAATAATGATTTCTGTTCAGTGATATAAAAACAAGAAAACTTTTCACGTCTGGAATAAATGATGTAAAAGGAACATATGATGACTTTGTTTCTAGGAATGAAAAGTTGGATGTCCTTATAGGAGCAAGATGGGCAGCCATGGAGAAAGAACAATGCAGAGAGAAGTGCCCTTGGCAAAAGTGTGATGGATGTCTCGGCGCATACTGGGGCAGATGTAATACTGCCAAACAAGTAGAACTGTTCCCACATATATGTCTCTCAAGAAAACATCGATGAATTTTCGGAGCATAGTCAAACCTCGGGCCTATTCGGAGATAAGGTAGATCTTTCCCCACTACATCATGCTGCAGAGGAACCTGCTCTATACCGGCGTGACCCGGGCGAAGAAGATCCTGGTCCTGGTGGGGGAGCGCAAGGCAGTGCGCCTGGCCATCCGCAACAACCGGGCCGTGGACCGCAATACCCTGCTGGCCTGCAGGCTGAGCAGCTGACATGCGGCAGCGATCCTGCACGGGAAGTGCACCTTTATCCGGAAGTGGAATTGTATAAAGATACAACTGTAAAGAAAAGCAAAGTAAAAAGCATTGGCATGGTTTTTGCTTTGCATTTTTGTATTAGCACAGCCATATATGATTTCATATATCATTTCGGGAACAAGTGATTCCGGGGACTGAGTCGGGAAAATCGTTCAGCAGCGGACAGGGATCAGATGATGATAGAAGATGGAGTACCAACATGAGAAGAGCAGAATTTTACAAGCGCGTTTTTAATGAGGTCCTGCGGCTCTCCGATGATGGGTTCATTGTTGTGGACAACCGGGCGATCGTCACGGATATCAACGATCTCTACAGCACCTTTCTCGGGAAACCCAAGGAGGAGATCATCGGACGGCCGATCACGGATGTCATTCCGAACAGCAAGATGCCGGATATCATGAAGAATCAGTATCAGGAGGAGCTGGCCCTGCATAAATATGTACCCGGCTATGTCCGGGACGCCAACAACGACTTCGTCCTGGTCAGCCGGACCTTTGTCAAGGACTCAAGCGGAAACATCATCGGAGGCGTTGCGCAGGTGCATTTCCGTGAGCAGTCCGTGGAGTCCGCCCGCCGCATGCTCAAGGAGTACAACGAGCTGGAGTTTCTGCGGGAGCAGTACGCCCAGTTCAACGAGTCTCAGCCGGGTTTCAACGATATCATCGGCAGCAGCGATATTATCCGCCAGAAAAAGAGAGAGGCGGTCCAGGCTTCCAAGACCAATTTCTCCGTGCTGATCACAGGGGAAAGCGGCACTGGCAAGGAGGTCTTTGCCCGGGCCATCCACTATGCGAGCGCCCGCAGCCATCGGCCCTTCGTGAGCGTCAACTGCGCCGCGATCCCTTCCGAGCTGCTGGAATCCGAGCTCTTCGGCTATGAGGAAGGGGCGTTTACAGGCGCCAAGAAGGGCGGCCGGAAGGGAAAATTCATTCAGGCCGACGGCGGGACGATCTTTCTGGATGAGATCGGAGACATGCCGCTTGTGATGCAGGCCAAGCTCCTGCGTGTCCTGCAGGAGCGGGAGGTCGACACGGTGGGCGGCAGCACCCCCGTGCCGGTGGATATCCGTGTCATCTCGGCGACCCGCAAGAATCTTGAGCATATGGTCCTGGAGGGGACGTTCCGGGAAGACCTCTACTACCGCCTCAACGTCATCAACATCAATCTGCCTCCGCTGCGGGAGCGGCGGCAGGACATTCCGCTGCTGATCGGCCATTACATGGGCATTATGAACAGGGAATTCAACAAGAATGTAACCGTCGCAAGGGAAGCGGTCGAGATCCTGTGCAGTCACCGGTGGAACGGAAATGTCCGCGAGCTGGACAACGTCCTCCAGGGAGCCTATGCGGTCTGTGACGGCCTGGAGATCGCACCCTCCGACCTGCCTAACAAACTCAGGCCGGAGCAGGGCGGCAGCGGAAGCGGGGCGGATCCGGGAGAAGGAAACAGGAATGCGGCGGAATCCGTCCCTGGCGGAAACGCCTACCCCACCCCCGGAGCGGTTCGCTATGGGGATCGGCGGCAGGAGGAGACGGAAGACCGGCTTACACAGGTCCGCTCCGCCGGTTCCATGAAGAGCTATCTGGAGGAGATCGAAAAGGAGATGATCCTGGAGGCCTACGAGAAATTTCACAGCGTCCGCAAGGCCGCGGACTACCTGGGAATGAGTATGCCCACCTATGTCCGCAAGCGTCAGTCCTATCTGGAAAAAAAGAGATGACCGTCCTCCGGCGGCCAGAAACTGGCAGCCGTATAGACGCGGCGGCGTCTGCATGTCAGAAATTCTGACGCAGAAAAACGTCGGAACAGATGAGAAAAGTGTATACAATCTAAAACAAAATGGGCGGGAGTGGAATCCGCACAAGGTGCTCCATAAATGAAGCGTTTCAGTTTTGATGCTCCATTTATGGAGCGATTTTTTGACTTTTTGAGGATTTTATGCGGGCAATACAGGCGGGATTATAGTGCAAATTTCACAAAAAATGACGAAAAAACCCGGGGGCGAAATCTAAAAAGTTTGTGAAATTTTTAGGAATCATTGCAGGAAACAGAGACCGGGAAAAGGGGAAATTGTACAAATACGGAAACATTCTGGCACGCTGTTTGCTATATAAGTAATTGGTTGAATGCCGCCGCGGAGGCATGCCTGCGGCAGCTGCTTCCGGAGAAAGGTTCGTGCGCAGTTCTGCTCTCTGGAAGATACAGAGCTTGACGGAAAGCAAAAAACAGTGAGCATGCTGTCCTGCCAGGGACAGCGCATGAGAGGAGGTCAATCAGATGAAATTTACGGAAGTGGCAAAAACGACAGAATTTGTAAAAGGTGAGCTTGATGGAAAAGTTGCGATTCTGACGATGAACCGTCCGAAGGCATTAAATGCTCTGAACGACCAGACACTGGATGAACTGGACAGATTTTTCACGGCGATCAAGAGTGACAAGGATGTCTGGGGCGTGATCATCACCGGCGAGGGACGTGCCTTTGTGGCGGGCGCGGACATCTCCCAGATGCGTGACTACGGCGTGGAGGAAGGACGTCTGTACTCCGAGCGCGCGCAGACCCTTTTCAACAAGATCGAGATCCTCGAGAAGCCCGTCATCGCGGCAGTCAATGGCTTCGCTCTCGGCGGCGGCTGCGAGCTGTCCATGAGCTGTGACATCCGGATCGCCTCCGAGAAGGCCATCTTCGGCCAGCCCGAAGCCAACCTGGGCCTGATCCCCTGCTTCGGCGGTACCCAGCGTCTGACCCGCCTGGTCGGCGCCGGCATCGCAAAAGAGCTGATCTACACCTGCCGCCAGGTCAAGGCCGAGGAGGCAAAGGCGATCGGTCTTGCCAACAAGGTCGTCCCCGCCGAGGAACTGATGAATGAAGCCAAGGCCATGATGGCGACGATCCTCTCCAAGTCCCCGATCGCAATCGGCTACTGCAAGCAGGCCATCAACCGCGGTGCGGACACAGATCTGCGCAATGGTCTTGAGATCGAGAAGGAGTGCTGGGCGGTCGTATTCGGCACCAAGGATAAGACAGAGGGCATCAGCGCATTCCTCGAGAAGCGTGCGCCTCAGTTCCCTAACGAATACTGATACAGAGGGAAACTGCCCTGCGGGCAGCCCGTGGTGTGATGGTACGCGTCCTTTGAGGGGAGACAAGTGTGATCCGCCGGCCCTTGCCGGCGGCGCGGTATGTTGGTTATACGCAAAAAAGTGCCTGTAAGGGAGGCGTGCGATCATGAAGCATTCAGTGTTCTGCAGACATCATGGTTTCAGCTTGAATTATTTAGTCATTTAGGAGGAAATGTATGAATACACTAGGTATACTCGGTATAGTGCTTGCCTTCGCTTTGCTGATGTTCCTGATCATGAGGAACCTCAACCTGTATCTGACCGTCTTCATCTGCGTGGCGGTCGTGATCATCTTTAACGCGCTCAACCCCTATGATACATTCAAAGAGACCTACATGGCCGGTTTCGTCGGGTTCTTCAAGAATTATTTCCTGCTGTTCCTGGCAGGTACGGTCCTTGCGAAATTCATGGATATCACCAACGGAGCGAGGAGTATCGCCCAGACGATCATTAAGAGCATCGGTAAAGACTGGGCCTTTGTCTCCGTCCCGATCGCCTGCGCCATCCTGTCCTACGGCGGCGTCTCCGCCCACGTCGGAGCTTTCTGCGTATTCGCGATCGCTCTGGAGATCTGGCGCGAGGCCGATCTTCCCAGACGTGCCCTTCCCGGCACCCTCTTTTTCGGCGTCGCGACCTTCGGTATGATCGCCCCCGGCGCAGTCCAGATCCACAACGCGGTTCCGGCGACCAACCTGGGGACCAGCTACATGGCAGGTGCCGTGGTCGGCTTTATTTCAATTGCCTTCATGGGCATTGCAGGCATCGCCTACCTGAAATTCTGGCTCGACAACGCCAAAAAGAAAGGTGAGCACTTTATTGAGAGAGCAGATGATGATTTCACATCGGAGGAGAACCAGAATCTTCCGCCCTTCATCATTGCCCTGCTCCCGCTCATCATCTGTATCGTTCTCGTCAACATCAAGATCGGCGGCAACAGCTTCCCTGTCGAAGCGGCAGTCTTCATCGCTGCTCTGTCCGCTCTGGGCCTGATGTGGAAATATCTTGACAAGACCAAGAAGCTCCAGGTCTCCTTCCAGGAAGCCCTGACGACCGCGATCATCTCCGTCAGCAATACCTGCTGCGTCGTCGGATTCGGCTCGGTCGTCTCCTCTACGGACGCTTTCCAGGATATTGTCAAGGTCATGCTCAATATCCCCGGACCCAGGCTCCTGTCCCTGCTGATCGGAACCACCGTCATCTGCGGTATCTGCGGCAGTGCTTCCGGCGGCCTCGGCATCGCGGTCCCGATCCTCGGACCCGTGTACACCCAGATGGGCGTTGCTCCCGCGATCGTCCACCGCGTCATGAGCCTTTCGTCTTCGGCACTTGATTCGCTGCCTCACAACGGCGTCGTCGTCACGATCACAACAGGTCTCTGCAAAGAGACGCACCGCGACTCTTATCCTCTGACCTGTGTTCTCAGTGTCGTGATCCCGTTCATCGGCTCCCTGATCGGTGTCATTCTGTTTACCCTGTTCCCCGGCCTGCCGTAAGGAAATGGTAAAAACGTACAGAGTATTTCGCTGCAGTTCCGAAGACATTTATAAATACCAGCACGTGCAAAAACGCATTTGCACGTGCTGGTGCAGAGACAGAGGAGTTGCATTTCACAGACCTGTCCGGATCCCATGGAGTCCGGGCAGATCCCGCAGGTCAAGTGTTTATCGCGGAGTCCGCTCCGGAACACAGCGGACCCCTGCAATCTATGAGTTGTTCCGGAAAGAGAGGAGATTATGTTTCAGCCGTTAAAAGGTGTTAAGGTTATCGATCTCACTTACTTTGTCGCAGGTCCCGGCGCAGCCAGGATCCTCGCCGACTGGGGCGCGGATGTCATCAAGGTCGAGCCCGGATTCGGAGATCCCGGACGCGGAACCGGCGCGACCATGTCCTGCCCGACAGAGAAGGACTGCAATCCTTTCTATACCATCTACAATATGAACAAGAGAGGCATCGCCCTCAACCTCAAGAAAGAGGAAGGCAAGGCGATCCTGGACAAGATCCTCGAGACAGCGGATGTGTTCGTATCCAGCTACAGAACCGGCGCCCTGAAGCGTCTGGGCCTGGACTATGATTCACTCAGCAAGAAGTTCCCCCACCTGATCTGGGCGCAGATCAACGGTTTCGGCGATTTCGGCCCCGCCAAGGACAACGCCGGCTTTGACACGGTCGCTTTCTGGGCTCGCTCGGGCGCCATGATCGACCTGACAGAGAAGGACACCAGCCCCATCAACCCGCTGATCGGTTTCGGCGATGCGACGACCTCCTGCTCACTGGCAGGCGGCATCTCCGCCGCTCTCTATCAGAAGGCGCAGACCGGCAAGGGCTGCAAGGTCATGATCTCCCTGTTTGGCCAGGCGATCTGGAGCGAGAGCGCAGGCATGGTCTCCGTCCAGTACGGCGATGAGTATCCCAAGACCCGTCTCAATCCCGGCAGCCCCGTCATGGACACCTACTGCAGTTCCGACGGCAAATGGTTTTACATGAGTATTCTGGAGCCCGACCGCTACAACAACAAGCTGTTCGAGGAGCTGGGCCTGACAGACCTGATCGACGATCCGGACTATGCGACGGCAGTCGGTTCCAAGGCACATTCCGCAGAGCTGGTCAAGATCCTGGCGCCCGCTTTCGCCCAGCATACCATGGAGGAGATCGAGGGAATGTTCGCCCGCGCGGATATCGCCTACGACCATGTCCAGCACATCAGCGAGGTCGTCAACGATCCCCAGGCCCTGGAGAACAAATATATCGTTCCCTTCGCCAACAATGACGGGACCATCACAAAACAGCCCACGACTCCGATCCGTTTCACGCTCAAGGAGCCCGAGACCGTCGATGACATCGCTCCGACCCTGGACCGCCAGGCGCCCATGATCGGCGAGCACACCGTTGAAGTCCTCAAAGAGTACGGTTATGAGGACGACGTGATCCGGAAGTATATCGAGGAAGGCATCGTGACCGTCACCAAATAAGGAACAGGCCTGAAGGCTTTTTAAAAAGGTTTAAATCCTTATAGTTAAAATTCTTACAGCTGTGCGGCCGGACGCCTGTGCGTCTGCGGCCGCACAGATCGATCATCTTCAGAAGGGAGACAGAAAATATGGCACTTATCCTGACAGAAGACCAGGAGGCAATGGTTCAGCTTGCAAAACAGTTCGCGGAGGGAGAGATCGCTCCTTTTTCCCAGGAGATGGACGAAAAAGCGGAACTTCGTCCCGAGATCATCGCCAAGATGGCTGAGCTGGGCTTCATGGGCATCAATATTCCTGAGGAGTACGGCGGATCCGGCCTGGATGAGGTCACCAAGGTCCTGGTCATCGAAGAGATCGCCAAAGTCGACGCGTCTGTCGCGGAGCTCCTCTCCGTGCACACCCTGGTCAGCGACATCTTCCTGAAACAGGCCAATGAGGAGCAGAAAAAGAAATATCTTCCCATGGCAGCCAAGGGAAAGATCGGCGCCTTCGCCCTGACAGAGCCCGGCGCAGGTTCCGACGCGGCCGCAGCCTCGACCAAGGCCATCGCAGACGGCGACGACTATGTCATCAACGGCACCAAGTGCTTCATCTCCAATATGGGACCCAATGAGGGCGACTATGTTGTCCTGATCGCCCTGACAGAGCCCGAGAAGAAGACAAAGGGCATGTCTGCCATCATCGTTGACCGCGGTACGCCCGGCTTCACGGTCGGCAAGACCGAAAACAAGATGGGCCTTCGCGCCGCACCGGTCTCCGAGCTGATCTTCGAGAACTGCCGCGTTCCGAAGACAAATCTGATCGGACAGGAAGGCAGGGGCTTCATGATCGCCATGGCGGCTCTGGACGGAGGAAGGATCGGCATGGGCGCGCAGGCAGTCGGCGTCGCGGAAGGCGCGATCGAGGCGGCTGTGAGGTATTCCGGCGAGCGCGTCCAGTTCGGCAAGCCGATCAACGCGAACCAGGGCATCCAGTGGTACCTGGCCGACATGGCGACGACGACGGAAGCGGCAAAGCTGCTTGTATGGAACGCCGCGAACCTTCGCCAGAACGGCATCAATATCAACAAGGAAGCGGCCATGGCAAAATATTACGCTTCCGAGAACGCAGTCGCCGTCTGCAACAAGGCGCTTCAGATCCACGGCGGCTACGGCTACATGAAGGATTACGCGATCGAGCGTATGTACAGAGACGCCCGCATCATACCTCTTTACGAAGGAACTTCCGAAGTTCAGAAGATGGTCATTTCCCGGGCGGTGATCAGGTAAGCACGCCCCTGTCCCCGGGAAAGGGAATCCGGAGACGATGAAGGACCTTGGAGCCGACATTGTGGATCCCTGTCCCCGGGAAAGGGGATCCGGGATGCAGTTTCAATCGCCCGAAACGGGCTGGAAGGGCTTCGGGGATCACCACTGGCAATATGACCGGCGGTCCTGAAGACCTGAAAGGAGTTTCAAACAGACACAAAGAATCAGTAGAGAGCAGGAAAATCAGGAAAAGCTGCCGCTGTGGACGGATCCTATCCGCAGCGGCAGCTTTGTTCATTTCGGGCACGATCATTCGAAAGACCATTCATTGAAAAACAAAGAATATACGGAAAACAAAGAATTTCCAGGTACTGAACCTGTGCCCGGGATAAAAAAGAGCACCTTCCGTAGCTTCCAATAAGACAGTATGAGAACATTACTGGCATAGGGTAGCTGCCGTACAGGAGTGCGACAAGAAAAATTGGCGATAC
>DLYC01000256.1 GCA_003447895.1 Lachnospiraceae bacterium
CGGGTGATAAATTTGATACGGGTTGGATTGACATACCTCACGATCTTGAGATGCGAATCGATCTTCATAATAGAACGATATCCAGTTACACATTTAAATCTCCCAAATACAACGGCAGTCTGGTTAACCCTGGTTTCGTGTATCACATAACGAAGAAGAAGGAACTCATCCCGATCTATTCACTGGCGCTTTCCGAAACGGAGACCGCACTCAGAAAAGGGGAGACTGCGGACCTTCAGGCAAAGTATCATGACCGGGAAATGAATTCCGCGAACGTGGACTGGAAGTCAAGTGACACAAGTGTAGCTACTGTTAAGAACGGCACGGTGACAGCGCGTAAGGGAGGAACCTGCACGATCACAGCCAGTATCGAAGACAACTGGAAAGCGGAATGCAGCGTTACCGTCGTGTCCGGAGAAATCTATAGTGTGCAGGATCTGAAAGCTGTATCCAAATACCCCTCGGACAACTATGTCCTGATGAAGGATCTTGACCTTGGAAATGAAGAGTGGACGCCGATCGGCACGTCTTCAGAACCGTTTACCGGCAAATTTGACGGGAACGGACATTCCGTATCCGGGCTGAAGGTTAGTGGAAACGCGGACTGCCGCGGCCTGTTCGGTAAGACAAAAAATGCAGAAATTACACGTCTTTCCGTTTACGGAAGTGTAAGCGGCCATGAATATGTGGGCGGGATCGTGGGCCTTGCCGAGAATTCCTCTGTGTCCTATTGTGTTAATTATGCCGGGATCAGCGGAACGGACCAGGTTGGCGGAGTGATCGGCCGATGCTATGAAACTGCGATGGAATACTGCATGAATGCTGGAAATGTATCGGCATCCGGAAGGGCCTGCGGAGGTGTGACAGCGGATCTGTATCCGTCCGGTAAGGCTATATTTTGCCTTAACCTGGGTGCCGTACTGGGGGGAAATGAACTTACCGGCGGCATCACGGGAGGCAGTACGAGCGGAACGGTTACATCCTGTATTAATGCTGCATCGGTTTCCTATACCGGTGGCCGTGCAGGAGGGATTGCCGGTGACAATGCAAGCTACTCGGGTTACAGAGCCCATAACTATTTTCTCAAGACGGCGAGAATCAACGCGGGATTCAGCGTGATCGGCACGGGCAGTGGTACGATTGCCTCTGCGACTGATGAAATAGTAATTGCCCTGAAGAACAAAATTCTGGGAGGCGTCGGAGGAAATAAGAAGGCCTGGCCGATTCAGGTACCTGCAAAGAGGAAAATTGTTGCCGGGCAGACGGCCACCATATCTGTCACCGGATGTGATGGAGCATTAAGCTTCCGCTCGTCCAATACTTCTGTTGCCTCCGTTTCCGGGAAGGGCAAAGTAACGGCCAAAAAACCGGGAAAGGCCAGGATTACCGTGACGGCGGCGGAGACGCCTTTTTACAAAAAGACGTCCAAGACTGTTGAAATTATCGTTGTTCCAAAAGCCCCGGCGAAAGTATCTGCGGCAAATCTCAGCACAGGTATTAAGCTGAGCTGGAGCAAAGTTTCCGGCGCGAGTTACTATGTGATCTATCGAAACGGAATTCGGATCAAAAAGATTGAGAAAGCGTCAACAGTAACCTATACTGATAGTATAGCAAACAGAAACGGAGCAACTTATACCTATACGGTCCGGGCCTGTTCTTCAGAAGGAGCCGGCGGCAGCAAAAAATGCTCAGTATACCGCCTCAAAAAGCCTTCGATCACTTACTTGTGGGCGCCCTTTAGCAGAACAATGTTTGTCGTAAGCGACGGAGAGCCCAAAGCAGACGGATTCCTGATCCAGTACTCACGAAGCAGGCTGTTCACCGGAGGAAAGAAAACTGTCACTGTAGGAAAAAACGCAGGACTGACAGTTTTCATCGACAGCCTGGTGGCAGGAAAACGTTATTATGTAAGAGTCCGCACCTATAAGAGGGAGAACGGAAAGGTCCACTACTCGGCCTGGAGCAGCGTCGACAGCGTCCGGATCAGTAGGTGAGTCAGCTGAGTCAGGGGGACAGTCCCTCTGGCTCAGTGAAAAGTTTATAAAAATTTAATGGTGCCAGGCACCATAAACCTATGCGTGAACTACAAGTTTATGTTTGCGCATAGTTTTTTTATTTTCATAGGGGGTTGTTGACTGTACAATAATTTCTAAAGAAGGTGACACTGAACGCAGTGAACGAATATGCATCAAGGAGGTAGAGTATGTCTGAAAAGAGCATTATCAGGTGTTTTATGGTCAATGCGGCAAGCGGTGCTCTGGTCGAGACGGAAGTGGATGTGAATAAGCCGTTCGCTGTTAATTTCGTTGTGGCGGCGAAGCGGTCAAGAAAGATTCAGAGAGTCTTTGTTTCGCCGGAGGACAGGTACTATTATCTCGAGGCCGATGCTTTCCGGAAAGAGTTTGTTGACGGCGTGAAGGTCAGTGCGGTTGTTGGCGGGCAGGAAATTGAGATGGACGCCAAGAAGACGGTCACGGATGCCTGGAAGGATGTCAGTAAGGCGGTTAGGGCAAGCCGGACAGGCGACGCCGGGCAGGCGAGCGGAGCCGGCGCAGGCGCGGCGGGGCAGGCAGGCGCAGGCGCCAGGACCCGCAAAGGCGTCAGGAAACTGCCTTTGGAAGATGGACAGATTTTTAAGGTTTTAGTCAACGGTTATTCCGGAAACAGCGCCGATGAGATGCTGGTTCCGGTGAATGAAGAGAGCAAAGTTGTCGATCAGGCGATGGCAGAAAGGCTGATCGAGGTCAACAAATCGCTTCAGGAAGATAAAATCGCTCTTCAGGAAGATAAAAAGCTTCTTTTGGAAGAAAAGAGAATTCTTACCAAGGAACGGGAGAGTCTGGTCGAAGAAAAGAAGGATCTGTTAAAAGAGAGAAAAAGTCTGATCGATGAGGCGGAATCTTTGAAGAGGAAGCTCGATGAGATCCATACAGCCAACACTGAGTCAAAAAAGAGACCGGCGGCGGGAAGATCGGTGCTCAATATTTTGGCAGGGGTGATCGTGGGATTGGTGGCCGGTGCGGTGGTATCTGCGGCTGTTCTAAAGCCCGGCCCCGCGAGCGCGGGAAGGCCCGGGACGGAGCAGAGCGCGGTGGCGGCCACAGAGAGCGGAGGCACGGTGGCGGCCACGGAGAGCGGAGGCACGGCGGATGCCGCTGAGAGCGATGGAGCGGCGAAGGCCGACTTGGCAGAAGAGAACGCGCAATTGAAAGCTGCGAATGAGGAGCTGGAGAAGAGCAACGAAGAGATGATGACAAAGCTCGGCGAGAAGCAAAAAGAGTATGACGCGATGGTGGAGGAGAAGAACGCGGAAATTGCAAAGCTGCAGGCTTACATCGACAGTAATGGTGAGGACGGAGCGGCTGATGCGACCGGCGGGGCAGGAGCCGCAGAGGCGGACGGATCTTCCGGGGCAGGCGGATCAGGTGCTGCAGAGGCGGACGGATCTTCCGGGACGACCGGTTCCGGAAACGAGCGGAAGGTGGATTCGTCGCTGATCATGGATGCAGACAGCTGGGTCGAGATCGTATCGGCAGAGGACGGCAGCGGGAAGACGGTGAAGTACAGTCCGGTGAGCGAGTATAATGACGGAGTGATCGTCAGTTTTAAACAAGGTAGTAAGAGCAGTTTCAGCGCAGCTGTGCCTGAGGGGTATTCGACGCTATCTTTTGACATCGGCCATATTATGGATTCGGGAAAGTTTGATTTGCATTTTAAGGTTCTCGTCGATGGTGTTGCGAGAGAAGATGTCGGCGGAACGGTCAAGTATACAGAATCTCCCAGACACTTTGATGTGACCGGATTAAAAGCAGATCAGGTCGTCACGTTTGAGTTTGATTCAGACACATACTATGTTGGCGAGCATGTAAAGTACGGAATGACAAACATGGTGCTGCGCTGATGCAAGTTGGCACGAGTTGACTGCAGAGGCGGAACTGTACAGGGGGAATGAGAATGTCCACATCAGAAATCAAAATCTATACAACTTTCGATTCTTTTGACGCTGACCAGGTGATCGCCACGCTGGAGTATTATGATATTCCTACCGTGAAGCGGGTGAAGGGATCAGGGCAGTATGTCGGAATCTTAATGGGGCATATGACGACGCATGAAATTAATGTGTATGTGCCGGAGGAGGCGGCTGAGAAGGCAGTCGGGATTCTGACAGAGACGGGATTTCTGCTGGAGGAGCCGGAGAGCGGAGCGCTGAAGCGTCGTGGGGGACACCGATATCGGGAAATCTGATTGGGCGTTTAGGCACCACAGACAATTCCGGCAGAATTGTTCCCAAGATATCGGCGGGCAGAATGCTTTCATCCTGGCGGTTAGGTATAGAATGGGAATTTTTCAGAAATGTTCCGCAGAGCTTTTGGACGATTAGGTATAGGATAGGATTCTTTCAGAAATGTTCCCGCGGCGAATTCGGGGATTAGGCACTGCAGTATATTTTGGCAAAGGAGTTCCCACAATAGATCGAAGGGGTGGTCTTGAGTGTGGAACTGGTCTGATCAATTTATCGCGAGTGCCTAATTTGTGTCAGAAAGCTAAAATGGCGCGTGGAACAAATCCTACAAAAAAAGCTGCTATGCCTAATTTTCGCAAGGCGCGGAGAGAATGTTGGAACAAATTTCAAGAAGAAATCTGCAGTACCTAACCCGCCACAAGGCGCGGAGAGAATGTTGGAACAAATTTCAAGAAGAAATCTGCAATACCTAACCCGCCGCAAGGCGCGGGGAGAACAGTGGAACAAATCTCAAGTAGAGTGAGCCTGTACCTAACCGGGCTTCAGTTCACCACGCACGTGGAGATGTCACAGAAAGGAGTTAGCATGGTTCGTTTACAGCCGGGCCTGTTGGAGTATTATTTGCTGGTGATCAATATTCTCGCCTTTTTCCTGTTCACAGTGAACCGGCTGTCGTACTCGCTGAGGAAGAGAGTGCATCTGGACGCGGTCGTTGCAGTCGCGGTGTTCGCGGGCGGGGCGGCGGGCGTTATGCTGGCGAACCTGATCATGGGCGGGAAAGCCGCGAAAGAGAACATGATGCTGAGAGTCTATGTTACGTGCATGCTGGTGATTCAGGTCATTCTTTTTCTGATCGTCAAGGGGCATGTCAGGAGTGAGCTGAGCCTGGACTTTTATGGGTACTTCGCGGGGCACAGGATCTTGACGGTTTACCTTGTGGCGGTCAATTTTGTGACGGTGATTGCCTTCGGCGCGGACAAAATAGCGGCAATGGCGGACAGATCGAGGATCCGGATCATTACGCTGCTCGGGCTGGCTTTTCTGGGCGGGTCGGTCGGCGGGCTGGTCGCGATGCACGTTTTCAGGCATAAGACAAAGAAAAAGTATTTCTCGGTGGGAATTCCGCTTATAATGGTGATGCAGGCGTTTGTAATTTTCTATTCGATGAATATGGCGGTGTAAATGCGGGCGATCGGGCGAGCCGGCGCCGGAAGGCGAAGGCGCAAGGCGACCTGCAAGGCAATCAGGCGAGCCGTCGCCGGAAGGCGAAGGCACAATTGACCTGAGAGGTAGAAAGGACAGAGGCGAGAAGATGGCAGGACTTAAGAATGAGAGCAACAAGACCATTTATAAGAAGTGGGAGAAGAAATCCTGGCCGATCAGGAATCTGATCGCTGAAGCAAAAGACGTGGCAGACCTGTCGCTTTATATCCCGGGGATTTTGTTTTTGTGGGCAAAGAGCGGCTATATTTCGAATGGATATTTTCAGGAGAATTACAGTGAAATAGAAGCGTATGCGGGCGAGACGGTCTACGTCAAGACTAAGGAGACAAAGCGTCTGCCGGAAGAAATCAGGGTTGATACGGGGGCGAAAGCATATCTGGTGCTCTATGTGCCGGGGGAAACGCGAGTCAACAGCAGAACGGGCAGGGACCAGGTCATGACCGACTGCAGGTATCCGCTTATTTTCCTCCGGGAATTTCCGAAGAAAAAGTGCCATTATGTCCTCATCCGCAATGAGATGCTTGAAATCAATGCCCTTGAGGGGGTATTTGATATGAAGGCGAAGCTGATCAGTCAAAAGACTGTCCGCAGACCGTTGCCCGCAGAGAAAAAGGACCTGGATGCAAAGTCTGTCGAGCGGATCCGAAAGCTGCTCGCTCAGGCAATGGAGCAGAATGAGTGCATTCTGGCATCCACGTTTCCGCAGGTGACAGAGAGGATGGGGCTTGGCAGTTTCAAGAATTATGCGGCCAACCTCCATACATTCATAGCGAAGTATCTGCCGGATTATGAGGAACAGAAAAATGTCAGAATCTGCGGTGTCAATTATCCGGGAATCATTGCGCGAAAAGGGTATGTGATCTCGGATACTGTCCCGGGAAAGCTCTCAGCGCAGGATTTTGCCGCGTTTGAGGAGTCTGAATCGGAATGGGAAGAGTCCGCGGGAACGGAATCTGCCGCCATGCCGGCATCTCTTTCGGAGGCGGCCCAAACCGGGAGCCCCGAAGCGGAAGCCACGGCTTCGCAGAGCCCGGACCAAACCGGGAACCCCGAAGCGGAAGCCACGGCTTCGCAGAGCCCGGACCAAGCCGGGAACCCCGCGGCGGAATCCGCGACTTCGCAGGATCAGGTCCGGGCAGAGAGTCCTGCGGCGAAAGCACCGCTCTCCTATGAGGAGAGGCTGGATCAATTGAGAAATCTGTTCGCGGAGGGCAGGTACTTTGAATTTCTGTGCTCAGACACGTTGTCAAGGGCGGGCCTGTGCACTTTCCCGATGGATATCGTGGAGATGGCATTGACTTGTGCTGCGCGACTGATTGGGGGCAGCGCAGGCGCCGCCGGGACAGACCGGGCAGTTCAGGCGCAGGGCAGCGCAGGCGCCGCCGAGGTGCGTCTTACAGAAGTTCAGAGAGATCTTCTGACAACAGCAGACGCAAATGTGCTCTATAAGAAATGGAAAAAGGAAGGGGGATTTTATCCCGAGGTCATGGATCAGTTCGCCGACACGGCAATCGTTCCGATCGGGCTTCCGTACGGCAATCGCATCGTCGTCAGGATGCTGAACAGTCTCGGCCGCTGTATGGCGAAGAACGACAACTATCCCGGGCTGGTCAAAAGATTCTCTCTGTGCATGAATAATATCACCCCGTACCTCCTTCTGATCTGGAGTTGCGCACATCGAAATGTCACAGAGAGAGCGATCGATGCGTATATCAAGATGATCATGGAGATGATCTCATCCAATCCCCCGATTGGAAATATGGATGTCGTTCTGCAGAGGTTCACTGCTTTTTTGACGACCATCCATGAGAAAGTGCTGCGGTTTGAGGAATGGTCGCGCAGTATTAAAGTAAAGAGCATGGCGGTTTATGTCGAAGCCGGTGAGATGGAGCTTCTTCGGGAGGCCGTGCGGTCTCTGATGCCGAATGCCGGGGAAGATGTGGGGGAAGCGCTGGAAGGGGCCGTGAGGCCTCTCAGGACGTATGCC
>DLYC01000041.1:0-313 GCA_003447895.1 Lachnospiraceae bacterium
GAATCCAGAAAATGCTCCGACGAAATTCTATTTAACGGCGATCTTGGTGGTATGCCACTGGAACTTGCTAATATTGATATTTCGTCGGAGCCTGAGAGTTCCGACGAAAATCTACTTCACGACAATCTTGGTGGCATTCCACCAAAACCTGCTATCATTGACAATTTCGTCGGAGCCTGAGAACTGACTCTTCCACCAGGAAACTCAATATTAAAGTTTTCAGTGGAAAGAATCCTTGTGATGGCTCCGACGAATTGTCTTCAAAAAGATTTCCTGGTGGAAGTTGCCTGCTGGAAACTCCGACGAAACGCCG
>DLYC01000041.1:433-780 GCA_003447895.1 Lachnospiraceae bacterium
TCCAGAAAATGCTCCGACGAAATTCCACTTTGCGACGATCTTGGTGGCGTTCCACCGAAACTTGCTTAAATAGATATTTTGTCGGAGCCCGAGAGAGCTCCGACGAGATTCCACTTAGCGGCAATCTTGGTGGCATTCCACCGAAACTTGCTTAAATAGATATTTTGTCGGAGCCTGAGAGAGCTCCGACGAGATTCCACTTAGCGGCAATCTTGGTGGCATTCCACCAAAACCTGCTATCATTGACAATTTCGTCGGAGCCTGAGAACTGACTCTTCCACCAGGAAACTCAATATTAAAGTTTTCAGTGGAAAGAATCCTCGTGATGGCTCCGACGAATTGTCTTC
>DLYC01000041.1:933-5921 GCA_003447895.1 Lachnospiraceae bacterium
GCTCCGACGAAACTCCATTTAGCGGTGATCTTGGTGGCATTCCACCGTAACTAGCCTATCATTGACTTTTTCGTCGCCTCTCCTACAGCAAATAATGTTCCGCTATTTTCCTTAAGAGGCGAGTATCGGCCGGGCGCTTACCGGTTTCGTGCGTGATGATCAGATCTGTCCCCGGGAAGATCCCGTCCCTTTCATAAGCAAGAATTTTGTCCAAATTATCCTCGCAATAAGCGGGATTATCCATTTTCCCGAGATGCTCCCAGTAGCGGATCTCGCGCGTCCGCACGTTCAGCACCGTAAAGTCAGGGAAAACCCACCCCCTGCTTCTTAGAAAAACCGGGTACTCATACAGATACGGCGCCCCCAGATCCACCAAAATATCCGAGATCAGGATCTCCGTCTTGGACCTCATGCGCTCGTTTCGGCTCGTATAGAAAACCGGTGCGTTTTCATCAAACCCTCTGCGCTTGTAATCCTTGTTCAGCCACCCGGCAATGAATTCGTCATCCGGCAGCCAGATCGGATCCACAAGAGCCTTCCTCGAAAGTCCGTAGGACTCGTAGAGGCCCTCGAGACAGTTACTCTCTCTCTTTTTTGCCAAAAGATCGATGCACCTGAGTTCTTCCTGCGCATATTTGAGAATCATCTGGTCATAAGATTTCTGTGCAAGCGCCCTTGCCATGTCCCGCTTCCCGGCGGGAATGTAAATTCCTGTCGCGTCGCCGGGACCTCTGCGATGATAATACTCGATTCGTTTTCCTCTGTTCACGCAGCGGAGTTTTCCTTCGGGAACGTCCGCGAGCGCGGCCGTCTTCTCTCTGATGATCTTCTTCAGAAACTCACTCCGCGTGTTGAGTTCCCGGGATAATCTGTCATCCATTAGTTTCCTCCTTTCCGGGCTCACAGCCCGTGTGTGGCGAGAATCCGGTGCCGGTCGGCCACGATGTTCTCCGGGAGCAGGCCCTGTGCCTGGCGCCCTTGACGCGCCTGTGCCTGGCGCCCTTGACGCGCCCTGTGCCTGGCGCCCTTGACGCGCCCTGTGCCTGGCGCCCTTGACGCGCCCTGTACCGGTTGCCCTCAACGCGCCCTGTGCCTGGCGCCCTTGACGCTCCCAGGCTGGTTGCACCCGACGCGCCTGGCAGGGCAGGCAGCACAGCAAAATTACTGCTCCGGCCTCAGCAGAAGATTCTTCGTGTATTCAGTTAATAGTTGGGATTTTACTCACCGCCGCGAAGAATTTGCGGATGAGCAACCAGACGGAAATCTGGATTTGAACTACAACAATTGTAATAAATCGAAGCAGAAATAGCCACACTTTTTCCCAAACCGATCCGCCCGTTTTTTTTGAGATTGATGGGCTGCCATTAAAAGGCCGGCAATCTGGTTATATAAAAAAATATAGTATTGATACTATCAGTATATTCAGATTGAGATATAGTATCTGTAAAAGGAGAAAAGCTTTTCAGAAATTTAATGACAGCTCAGAAGCACAGAGCTGAAAGAGGAGGTTGAATGCTATGAATACAGCGGCAGCTATCACAAATACAAAGGCAGAGAGCCTTAGGAAACTTGTTTTTGCAGGCATTTTCGCGGCGCTCACTTATATTGTTTTCACTTTTTTGTCAATTCCGATCCCCACCATCGCCGGTGACAAAGTAACCGTCCATTTGGGAAATGCATTCTGCGTACTGGGCGCGCTGATCCTGGGAAGCGCCTATGGCGGAATCGGCGGCGCGCTGGGGCTCACCATCGCTGACCTGATCGATCCCGTTTACATCGTGCAGGCGCCGATCACTTTCGTGATCAAGTTCCTGATGGGGGCACTGGTCGGCGTGATCGCGCACAAGATCGGCCACATTACAACAGAAACGGATGTCAAAAAAGTGCTCCGCTGGACGATCGCCGCGACCGTCGCAGGCCTTCTCTTCAACGCGGTATTTGATCCCACCATTCGCTATTTTTACAAGATCCTGATCCTTGGGAAACCGGCCGCGGAAGTTTCCTTCGCGATCAATATCGGCGTGACTGCGATCAACTCGGTGGTATCGGCGTTTCTTGTGGTCGTGCTCTACATGGCTCTTCGCGCGCCGCTTAAAAAGACAGGGTTGTTCTTCTATCTGTGAGATCCGGAAGTGCACGCCCCCCGGCTCGGAGCCGTAAGGCTCCTGTCTGTGAGATCCGGGACTAAAGAGAAAAGCTGAATATGTGATTGAAAAAAAAGAGGACTACCGCAAGACTTGCGGCAGTCCTCTTTTTGCGCCTGCTTTTCACCGAATTGCTCATTTGGTGGCATTTCGGCGGAATATGTGTGGAATCTTCCGGGCTCCGCATCAGCCCCTACACAAGATATCTTGCCATTGTCACCAGCAGTTCCTCGACGGAAGAGAGAAGAATTTCTTCATCCCGGACGGTGATACCCACCGTCTTGTACCGATACAGAAATTCCGGCCTGCCGCCTGAACCGCTGCCCGATCTGCCGCCGCCCGATCTGCTGCCGCGGCCTGAACCGCCGCCCCCTCCATTCGCCGAAAACGACAGGTTCCTGCTGTAATTCCGGAGAAGGTACGGAATGTTCTCCGCGCGCACGCGCGCGGCGGGGTCCATGTAGAAATGGATCGTGCCGGGATTTCCGCTGATCTCGGAGATGCCGATCCGGACGGCGACCGAGCGCATGAGCGCGATCCGAAGAAGATTTCCGGCAGGGGCCGGGATCTCGCCGAAGCGGTCCATGAGCTCCTCCCTGATGTCCTCGTAGTCGTCGGTGGACTCGATCGCCGCGATCTTTTTGTAGATCTCCAGCTTCTGCTCCTCGTTGACGATGTAGGACTCCGGCAGGAAGGCGTCCACATTCAGGTTCACTCTGGCCGAGCGGCTCTCCCCCGCCGGCTCTCCCTTGGCTTCCTTCACCGCCTCATTGAGAAGCTTGCAGTAGAGATCATAGCCAACTGCCTGCATGTGCCCGTGCTGCGTCTTTCCCAGGATGCTGCCCGCGCCTCGGATCTCCAGGTCCCGCATCGCGATCCTGAAGCCGCTTCCGAGGTCCGTGTACTCCCGGATGGCGCGAAGTCTCTTCTCCGCCACTTCCTTCAGCATCTTGTCTCTCTGATACATCAGGAAAGCATAGGCCGTGCGCCCGGATCTTCCCACGCGTCCCCGCAGCTGATAGAGCTGCGAGAGGCCCATCCTGTCCGAGTCGCGGATGATGATGGTGTTTACGTTTGAGATATCGAGGCCGGTCTCGATGATCGTCGTGGACACGAGTACGTCGATCGTGCCGTCGATAAAGTCGTGCATGATCCTCTCGAGCTCCGCCTCCTGCATCTGCCCATGCGCGAAGGTGATGTTGGCCTCGGGGATCAGCTGCTGCAGGTGCGCCGTGACATCGATAATGTCATTGACCCTGTTGTGGACAAAATAGACCTGCCCTTTTCTCGACAGCTCCCTCAGGACTGCCTCTCTCACCATCTCATCGTCATATTCCATGACATAGGTCTGGATCGGAACGCGCCCTTCCGGCGCCTCTTCGAGAACCGTCATGTCGCGGATCCCCACAAGGCTCATGTGGAGCGTCCTGGGGATCGGCGTCGCGGACAGCGTCAGCACGTCCACGTTTTCCTTCATCTGCTTGATCTTTTCCTTGTGGCTGACGCCGAAGCGCTGCTCTTCGTCCACCACAAGAAGGCCGAGGTCCTTGAACCTGACGTCCTTGGACAACAGCCTGTGGGTTCCGATCACGATATCGCAGAGCCCCTGGGAGACTTCCTTAAGGGTCTTTTTCTGTTCCGCCGCCGATCGGAATCTCGAGAGCATTCCGATCGTGACGGGGTACCGGTGCATTCTCTCACAGAAAGTGTTGTAGTGCTGCTGCGCGAGGATCGTCGTGGGAACCAGGACCGCCACCTGCTTTCCCTCCTGCACGGCCTTGAAGGCTGCCCGCACGGCGATCTCCGTTTTGCCGTATCCGACGTCTCCGCAGATCAGCCGGTCCATGATGCGGTCGCTCTCCATGTCCTTTTTGGTTTCCTCGATCGCGGTCAGCTGATCCTCGGTCTCCTCGTAGGGGAACATCTCCTCGAACTCCCTCTGCCACACAGTGTCGGGCCCGAACCGATAGCCCTTCTTCTCCCGGCGCGCCGCGTAGAGCTTTACAAGGTCGTCGGCCACCTCGGCCACCGCTTTTTTGACCCTTCTCTTGGTCCCGCTCCACTCCTGCGTCCCGAGCTTGTTGAGCTTTGGCTTTGTGGCAGATGAGGAAGCGTATTTCTGGAGCACGGAGAGCTCCGTGGGAAGCACATACAGGGTGCTCCCCCCGCCGTACTCTATTTTGATATAATCCTTCGCGATGTGGTTTACTTCGATCTTCTCGACGCCCCGGTAGATGCCGATCCCGTGGTCCTCGTGGACGATATAGTCGCCGGGCTTCAGCTCCGAGAAGGCCTGGATCTGCTCGCCGCTGTACTTTTTCTTCTTCGCCTTCTTTTTCTTCTCCGCGCCGAAGATATCGGATTCCGCGATGACCGCGAACCGGATGTCGGGGTACTCAAAGCCCTGGCGGATCTGGCCGTAACAGGTCATGATCTCGCCCGCCTTCAGCTTTCGCATGGGATTTTCGCTGTAGAAGGCCGTGATGCCGTCATTTGTCAGATCCTGCGCGAGCCTTCTGGCCCTCGTCCTCGAGGGGGAGATCAGGATCGTCCGGTATCCCTTTTTCCTGTAGGCGCTCAGTTCCTTCTCGAGCATGTCAAAGCTTTTGTTGAAGGGCGACATCGCCTTAGCCGCGATGGTGACCGTAAGGGACGGATTCATAAAACCGCAGCCGTTTGCGAGGCCCGCGAGGCCGACGCACCGAAAGCCCAGCATCTGCCGTGTGATCTCCTCCCGCCCGGAGAGAAGCGCCATCTGGCCGGGGAGGACATAGCCCTTCTCCGACCGGCTCATCATGCTCTCGCGAAACTCCTTCTCGACAGCGGAGGCATGGCTGATCACTC
>DLYC01000113.1 GCA_003447895.1 Lachnospiraceae bacterium
ACAAGATCTGCGCCGTTGTCGATCAAAACCTGCTCAAAGCCGGGATTACAGGTGGAGCGGACGCCCTTTAAAAGACCAAGCTCCGCGAAGATGGAGGGAGCCGCGCAGATCGCCGCGATCATCCGGCCTTCTTTGTGGAAGCGAACGACCTGCTCCATGAGCGGCCGGCAGGCCTTGAGATTGGGGGTTCCCGGAATGCCGCCCGGAAGGACCAGCATGTCGTAGTCTTCAAAGTCCAGATGGTCGATCGTGGTATCGGCGACGACGGTCACATTGTGCGAGGTCACCACAACGGGAGTGGGGTTAATGGATACCTTTGTGCAGGGAATTCCCGCGCGGAAGAGGGTATCCGCCACCGTGAGGGCCTCGATCGTCTCGCAACCGTTTGCCAGAAAAAGGGCGACTTTACAGGGGTTTGTATTGTCTGACATGATAGATCTCCTTATTGAATGTGAAATGAAGGACTGCAGGGGCATCTGCCTTAAAAGGCAAAAAACAGTCCCGAACCGGTCCTGCACAGAATCTTTCTGTACAGATCTCATCTGCTTATATTATAATGGGGTTCGGTATAAAATGTGTGAAGAAGTCATAAAAGTTCTATAAAAACGGCGTGTCTTTTGGTACAATATCAATAGACAAAAAAGTAACAGAGTGTTAATGTGCCGTATTGTGCGAGTGGCGGTCACAGGCGCTCTGAACATCCTGAATTCGCTGTCAAAATATTACTCACACATGCTGAAAGGAGTAACATATGGTAACAAATGATGCTACGCTCGTGCGTCTGAAGCACAAAATTATGGAAGAGACAGCTAAGCTTGCCTGGGAAGGAAAGCTGGACGAAGAGCACAAGGAAAAACTGATCTATGAGATTATCCCCGGTCCTATGGCCACGTATCGCTGCTGTGTCTACAAAGAGAGAGAACTGGTCAAACAGAGGATCCGCCTCTCCCTGGCACAGTGTCCTGACGGCATTTCCCAGTCCGAGAATATTGTTCAGGTCATTCGTCCTGCCTGTGAAGAATGTCCCCTTTCCGCATATACAGTTACAGACAACTGCCGTCTGTGCATGGGAAAAGCCTGTATCAATTCCTGTAAGTTTGGCGCGATTTCCATCGGTGAGAGAAGAACTCACATCGATCCCAATAAGTGCAAAGAGTGTGGCATGTGCGCAAAGGCCTGCCCTTACGGCGCGATCGCGCACCTGGTGCGTCCCTGCAAGAAGGCCTGCCCTGTCGGTGCGATCACCTATGATGACCATGGTATCTGTGTGATCGATGAGAACAAGTGCATCCAGTGCGGTCACTGCATCCACTCCTGTCCTTTCGGAGCGATCGGCTCCAAGACCTATCTGGTCGATATTATCAATGACATCCGCGCCGGCAAGGAAGTGATCGCTATGGTCGCGCCCGCGACAGAGGGTCAGTTCGGCGGCGATATCACGATGAAGTCCATCAAGGAAGCTTTCCTCAAGATGGGATTCGCGGATATGGTGGAAGTCGGACTCGGCGGCGATATGACGGCAGCGTATGAGTCCATGGAGTGGTTTGAAGCGAAGGAAGAGGGCAAGAAGATGACTACTTCCTGCTGCCCCGCTTTCATGAACATGATCAAGAAGCACTTCCCGAAGCAGTATGAAGAGAATGTATCTCAGACTGTCTCCCCTATGTGTGCGATCTCCCGATATCTCAAGGCTACCCGTCCGGGCTGCGTCACAGTCTTCCTCGGACCCTGCATCGCCAAGAAATCCGAGGCGGCAGACAAGTCGATCCCGGGTAACGCGGATTACGTGATCACATACGGTGAGTTCCGTGCCCTTATGCGCTCCAAGGGAGTCGAAGTTACCGCGGACGACAACTCCTATCAGGAGTCCTCGATCTGGGGCAAACGCTTCGCTACTTCCGGTGGTGTCGCGGATGCTGTTCTCGAGTGCATGCACGAGAGAGGACAGGACACTTCCAATATCACTTATGTCAAGGTCGCCGGCGGTCTGGAGTGCAAGACTACGCTCACGATGCTCAAGGCAAACCGCCTCAAAGAGGACTTCGTCGAAGGCATGATCTGCGAAGGCGGCTGCGTTGGCGGACCTTCCAAGCACAAGACAGAGATGGAAATCAAGAGAGCGAGAGAAGGACTCCTCAAGAAAGCGGATGGCCGCAAGGTCCTCGACAACCTCAAGAATTATCCTATGGACAAGTTCTCCATGTATCGTGACGGACACATGGATGAGACCTGCAAAGTGGAGATTAACGGCTGATTCCTTACGCGGGAATGAGACAAGCCTGATGAGAGAAAGCCGGCGCGGAAAGCGCCGGCTTTTTTGTGGCCGAATGCCGGTTTTCTCTTTTTGTGGCCGAATGCCGGTTTTCTCTCTTTTTTGCCGCAAGGTGCCGGCTCTTTTTGGCATTGTATGTGGACGCTTGGGAATCGGAATGATATAATAATATGCCGTAACAGAACGAAACGGGAAAACGAAGAGCGCTTCGGCATGGAGGTTACAATGCGAATCGGAACAGGATATGATGTACATAAGCTCGTGGAGGGGCGCAAACTGATCATGGGCGGCGTGGAGATCCCCTATGAGAAGGGTCTTTTAGGCCACTCGGACGCGGACGTTCTGGTGCACGCAATTATGGACGCGCTTTTGGGCGCGGCGGCGCTGGGAGATATCGGGAAGCATTTCCCGGACACGGACGAGAAATACAAGGGCGCGGATTCCCTGATGCTGATGAGAGAAGTGAGAAGGATCCTGGAGGAACACTACTTTCTCATTGAGAACGTCGATGCGACGATCATCGCGCAGGCCCCCAAGATGAGGCCCTATATCGACACGATGCGTCAAAATATCGCGGAGGCGCTGCAGATCGATCTCTCTCAGGTGAGCGTAAAGGCCACCACGGAAGAGTGGCTGGGCTTTACAGGCCGCGGAGAGGGAATTTCCGCACAGGCCGTCGCGCTGATCACCTCCCCGATGGATCTGGAAGCGAGGACAGCATTCAGCACCGACGGAGGCTGCGCAGGCTGTCCGGCGCGGAAATAAACCGGGGCGGGAGCCCGACGTCTGCCAATTACTGATGATCATTCTTTAAAGTGAGGAATACCATGAAAATCTACAACACAATGTCCAGGAGCAAAGAGGAATTTGTGCCGATCAAACCCGGCAAGGTGAGCATGTATGTATGCGGACCTACCGTCTACAACCTGATCCACATCGGAAACGCCCGCCCTATGATCGTATTCGATACGGTCCGGCGATATTTTGAATACAAGGGATATAAGGTCAATTATGTCTCCAACTTTACGGATGTCGACGACAAGATCATCAAGAAAGCGCAGGATGAGGGCGTGGATTCTTCTGTGATCTCGGAGAGATATATCGCGGAGTGCAAGAAGGACATGAACAGCCTCAATATCCGCCCCGCGACAATGCATCCCAAGGCGACGCTGGAGATCGACGGAATGATCGAGATGATCCAGCAGCTGATCGACAAGGGCTATGCCTATGTGGCTGAGGACGGAACTGTTTACTACAGCACAAGAAAGTTCGAGGGATACGGAAAGCTCTCCCACAAGGACCTGGACAATATGCGGAGCGGAAACCGCGACCTGAAGGTCACGGGCGCCGACCAGAAGCAGGATCCGCTGGATTTTGTCCTCTGGAAGCCCAAGAAGGACGGAGAGCCTTATTGGGACTGCCCCTGGTGCCAGGGAAGACCCGGCTGGCATATCGAGTGCTCGGTCATGAGTAAGCGCTATCTGGGAAGCCAGATCGATATCCACGCGGGCGGTGAAGACCTTGTGTTCCCGCACCACGAGAACGAGATCGC
>DLYC01000001.1:0-1232 GCA_003447895.1 Lachnospiraceae bacterium
CTGCTTCTTCTGTGACCTCTGCATCTGCCTCGGTACCTGCATCATCTGCCGCCTCGGCACCGGTATTTTCTTCTTCGGGATCCTGTTCCCCGGGTTCATCCTCTGCTGCCTCTTCAGCGGTATCTTCCGAAGCAGTATCTCCGGAAGCAGCATCTTCAGAAGCCGTTTCTTCTGTATTTTCGGCTTCCGCAGAGATTTCGTTCGTTCCGGGATCTGCCGCATCCGGCGCGGTATTCTCCGTTGTCTCCTCCGGGGTCGTGGAATCTTCCGTCTCCTCAGGAGCTTCCGCCCCTTCCGCTTCCTCGCTCTCTTCCTGTACGGCACTTTCCTGCGCGCTTTCCTGCTTTGTTCCTTCCATCGCCAGAACCGGCTGCGCCGAGCCGATCGTCATGCTTGCAATAAGAATTGCGATTAACTTTCTCTTCATCTTTTCCCTCCTGATCTGTTGAATTTTTAACTGCTGTCAGTATAACCAACTCATATTATGCTTCTGTATTTTGAAATTACTCTCAGACAACAGATGACAGCATTACTATAACATCTTGTTTTCAGCTTATTTCGTGCATCTGCCTGTAATCAGTTTTCTGTTTTCCCGTTATATAGTACAGATAGATGACAAGCACCGGGAAAGGAGCAATGTTATGTCGATCAGATTTGTTGTCAATAAAGATAAATACGGCGATTTGTGCATTTATGAAGGAGATACTGTTACCGGCGGCACGATCCGCTATGTGATCCAGCAAGGCACCAATCACGGCGGAGACAGCTTTTATATTCGCAAATATCCTTCCAAGGAGATTGCCTTTACCGTAATTCCAGACAAGACTTATAAGGGAAACTACAGAGTCTATGAAGGTTCCGACATTATGTACGGAGCGGCCGTCCCCTACTATGTCGATACCACGTCTACTTACATCACTGTCAGAAAGGGAGACAGTATCAGCGGCGATAGATTGTATACTGTCCGCCCCGGCTCTGCCTGCGACTATGTCGTTGAGGATCAGGAATCCTACGGCGTTTCCGGAAGCGGCTCCTCCACGAACGATTCGCTCGATGTCAAGATCATCGCTCTCGCTCCGATATTCCTGGCAGTCGCTTTGTTCCTTTGGGTCGGTATCAAGTATAATCCGGGAATCTTCGTCCTGCCTTTGGCTTACCTGGTATTTAAGATCACCTCGAGCATTGCGAAAAACAGAAGAAATAACAGAAGGAAAAAATAGCGGAGAAAACCT
>DLYC01000001.1:1368-2704 GCA_003447895.1 Lachnospiraceae bacterium
TTACAACGTAGTCACACTGTCCGGATACTCGACCCCGTCTTTCTTCGTCAGTTTCACATTCCGGACCGCGAAGTTTTCGATCACATTTTCATCATAGGCGATGTCGGCTGCCGTGATCTCCAGGTTTTCCAGTGTAAGATCCGAGAGATGATAGTGCGCCTCATCGGCCTTCACATTCCAAAACGTGTCGCATTCAAACCTGCAGTTTCGCACAGTGATCGATGCCCCCCGGGTGAGCGGCAGATCTGTCCTTCCCTTGTCGTTATAGAACTGCCTCCACGGGTTTATGTTCAGGAAATTCGCCGTCTTCCCCTCTATATTTTCCACCAGCACATGCTCGTAGCGCTGGGGCGTATCCGGTCGGAATTTCAGCCAGAGAAAGTTGTAGCCTGTGGAGACTTTAATGCCGCGCATGACGATATTTTGGCTGTGGACGCTTTCTGAGCCGAATGTGAGGCAGCCGTGGCAGAAGCCGTACTCGCAGTCCTCAATGAGGATGCGCTCATTCGGCCCGTTCTCCGGCTCCGTGTCTGCCCACGGGCCTTTGCCGCCCTTGAGGGCGACCGCGTCATCGTTCACGGCCATGTAGCAGTTCCTGACAAGTACGTCGCTGCAGGCGTCTATGTCGATGGCGTCCGTGCTGGGCGCGCCGACCGGCTTGTGCGGCGACAGCATCCTGCATCCGAGGTACTTGACGCGGCGGCATTTGTAAATGTGCGTTGTCCAGAAAGATGAGTTCTGAAAGGTCACGCCCTCAAAGCGGACATCGGTGCAGTGGGAGGCAAACAGAAGGCGTGGCCGCTGCTCATCCTTATTGGTGCAGTCGGGATTCCAGGTCCGCCGCAGCCAGAAGGCTTTCCAAAAGCGCAGGCCGTTTCCGTCGATCACGCCGTCTCCCGTTATGGAGAAGCCGTCCAGGCCGATCGCGTTGATCAGCGCCGGGAAGTACAGACAGGTCTCCCCTTCGATGCGGGTAAGGCACAGCGGATAGTCCGCAATGTTGTCGCTCCCCTTCAGGATTCCGTCCGCTTCCACCCTCAGGTGCACGCCCTTCTTAAAGTACAGCGCGCCGGTCATAAAGGTGCCGCCCGCCACCACAATGGTTCCGCCGCCTTCGGCGCTCACACGGTCGATCAGGGCCTGAAGCTTCGCAGTCTGGACCTTCTCCCCCTCTTCGATCCCGTAGTCCTTCACCTTGTACGCTTTTCTTTCTCCTCTTTCGGGCAGCGCGTCATCGTAAAACCACGGATCAACTGCGGTTCCGTCGGGAAAGCTTTTTAGTTTGTTCATATTGCCTCCACTTAATGGTAATTTTATGGTGCCAGGCACCATTAAA
>DLYC01000001.1:2745-3670 GCA_003447895.1 Lachnospiraceae bacterium
CCAGGCACCATTAAATTTTTATAAATTTTATAAAGTGTAAGTTTATGGTGCCTGGCACCATAAAATTTTTATAAACTCAACTCTTAATATGCAGTTTTTCTTTCAAAGCTTCCGTAAGCGTCTCGGAAAAATTGATATTACTCTCCTTCGCGAGAATATCCAGCCATTGCGGAATTGTCAGAGTTTTCTTGGTGTAGATTACTTTTTCCTTCGATCTGTGGTACGGCATCCAGATATTAATAAATACAAGTTTCTGATCCTGATTCAAATGAATGTCCGTGCCGGGCGCCGGCAATTGTATACCCTCATCTTCATAGGCGCCAATCGTAAGCGCAAGCCATTCCTGCGCCATCATGACAGGGTCCTCATCATGGGCCGCCTCCGTCCTCCTGAAACCAAAATCAGGAAATAAGATCTGTGTGTAAGGCGGTTCACTGTAATCAAAGATTACCGGATAGGTATAATTGTCTTTCATTTTGTATCTCCTTTCACCGCCATTATAACACGTATTAAATACGTGTCAACAATAATATTTACATGAATACTTACTAAATGCTATACTGAATATGTCTTTCGAGATCATCTGTAATTAAATAAGCGGAAACCTGCTCTTTCATCAAAATAGCGTACAAAACTAACAATACTCTCGCATCAAGAGAGCTCAAGACAACGAGGTTTCATAATCTCCTCGTTCTTGTATTTTATGTACCTGTTCATTATGAAAAGATCGCTGAAAAAAGCATTTAACGTTTTGATTCAAAATGAAAGGGGTCCGCATGAATTACAGACAAGTACGCTCTATTTTGTTGAAAAATGGTTGGAAACGTGTTCGCAAGGAAGGTAGTCACGAACAGTACAAGAAAGCGGGGAATCCCAATTTGGTTACTTTAGTGAAACATGCTGTTAAGCGCCGACTTATCCTCTC
>DLYC01000110.1:0-1485 GCA_003447895.1 Lachnospiraceae bacterium
CCGGCGCGGTCCCGCGCTGTCCCGCGAAAGCGGCAGCAGGGTGACAGGGAATTCGATACAGAAGAACTAAGAGGTATAGGAGGCACAGCACATAATATGAAGAATATCAAATCCTTTTTGGAAGAGCTTAAAAGCGGCGCCCTGAACGGCCGCATGACCGAGATCTACGGCTGCGACGCAGACGGCGCCCGGAAATACGCTGACCGGTTTACCCGCGTGATCCAGGGCTTTACCGTAACTTTCCCTCAGCAGGCGAACGCTGAGATCGGCCTTTACTCCGCCCCCGGCCGCACGGAGATCGGAGGCAACCACACCGATCACCAGTACGGCTGCGTTCTCGCCGCCAGCGTAAATCTCGACGCGATCGCCGCGGCCGCCCTCAACGGAACGGACACGATCCGCTTCTACTCCGAGGGCTACGGCATGATCGAGGCGGACCTCTCCGTCCTCGAACCCGTCGAATCCGAAAAAGAGTCCACCCTCGCGCTGATCCGCGGCATGGCAGCTCTCGCCATTCAGAAGGGATACCCGGTCAAGGGCTTCGACGTATACTGCACCAGCAACGTCCTGGGCGGCTCCGGCCTCTCTTCTTCCGCCGCCTTCGAGACACTCCTCGGCGTCATCATCAATGACATGTTCTGCGGAAATGTCTTCGACGCGGTCGAGATCGCCAAGATGGGCCAGATCACAGAGAATCAGTACTTCGGAAAACCCAGCGGACTGATGGATCAGTCGGCCTCCTCCGTGGGCGGCGTCGTCGCCATCGACTTCGGCGATCCCGAAAATCCCAAGGTGGAGAAGATCGACCTTGACCTGACCGGAGAGGGATACGCCCTCTGCATCATCGACTCCAAGAGCAGCCACGCCGATCTGACCGACGCCTACGCGGGCATTCCCAGAGAGATGAAATCCGTGGCCGCCGTCTTCGGAAAGACCCACCTCCGCGGCGTCTCCAAGGAGCAGCTCATCGAGAACACCTCCGCGATCCGCAAGGTCTGCGGCGACCGCGCATTCCTCCGCGCCATGCACTTCGTTCTCGACAATCAGCGCGCGCAGGAAGAGGCAGCTGCTCTCAAGGTCGGCGATTTTGACAAATTCCTCAGCATCGTGAAGGCCTCCGGCTTCTCCTCCTACATGTACCTGCAGAACATCTCCGTCGAAGGCGCGGTCGAGAACCAGGCTGTCGGCGTTGCCCTCTCCCTGTGCGACGTTCTTCTCGGCGGCCGCGGCGCATTCCGCGTACACGGCGGCGGCTTCGCGGGCACGGTCCAGGCCTTCGTCCCGCTGGATCTTCTGGACGACTTCAAGGCCACAGTCGAGAACGCCATCGCGCCCGGCTGCTGCCACGTCCTGTCCATCCGTCCCGTAGGCGGCGCCGTCGTCTGACCCGGGCACTTTGCGCGGCCAAAATAGCGCACATACCAAAAGATCGCGCCCGCCCGGAGACAATCTCCACCCGGGAAACCGCGCAGGCCGCCCAATCCA
>DLYC01000110.1:1675-6015 GCA_003447895.1 Lachnospiraceae bacterium
TCAATCTCCCTGACTGACTGCCGGATCTCCAGGACAAATTCCAGACCGTCCGTGATGCGCACCCCGCTTCCGTCACTGAGGAAGGCCACCTCGACCTGGCTGTCGAGAAGCTCCTCGCTGATCTGCGGCAGGACCTGCTTCTCCATGAGTGCCTTGATCCTGTCCTCCATCTTGTACTGATTCTCAATACTCTGGAGGCGGTACAGATGCTCCGTCTTCTTTTCCATCTGCGGTGTGACGCATTTATAAGACCCGAAATAACTGGTTGCGATCATATATGCCGCGTATGCCTGCGCCGCCATTGTTTCCTTAGCGTCAAGTTTAATCATCTCCGGATCCTCCTTTATAGACAACAATAATTACTGTAAATACATGACTCGCGGCCCGCGCCTTCTCGAAAGCGCACAGCTTTCCCGTAAGGCAGTCACGCCCCGCCCTGCTCTGCCGCCCAGGCGCTCCCGGGTCAGATTCTTGCCACGCCGCTGTCGATGGCTGCCTGCGCCGCCGCCTTCGCGACTGCGTCCTTGACACGCGGATCAAATGCCTTGGGCAAAATATAGTCCGCGCACAGCTCCTCCTCCGAGACCAGAGAGGCAAGCGCCTTGGCCGACGCGATCTTCATCGCGTCATTGATATCACTGGCCCGCACATCCAGCGCGCCCCTGAAGATTCCGGGGAAGCACAGGACATTGTTGACCTGGTTGGGGAAATCGCTCCGGCCCGTGGAGACAACGGCCGCACCTGCTGCCTTCGCCTCGTCGGGGAAGATCTCCGGGGTGGGATTTGCGCATGCGAAAATAATGGGGTCCTTGGCCATGCTGCGGACCATGTCCTGCGTGAGCGTTCCCGGCGCGGAGACGCCGATAAACACATCCGCCCCTCTTATGACTTCCGCGAGCGTCCCCTTCTCGCGGGCAAAGTTCGTGATCTTCGCCATCTCCTCCTTGACCGGGTTGAGGCCTTCCCTGCCCTCATAGATCGCGCCCTTCCGGTCCGTCATGATGACATTCTTAAGGCCCATCGCCATCAAAAGCCTGATGATCGCGATGCCGGCCGCGCCCGCGCCGGATGTGACGATCTTCACATCCTCGATCTTCTTTCCGACCACCTTCAGCGCATTCATAAGGCCGGCCAGAGTAATGACCGCTGTGCCGTGCTGGTCATCGTGAAAGATCGGTATATCGCAGCACTCCTTGAGCTTTTTCTCGATCTCGAAGCATCTGGGCGCCGCTATGTCCTCGAGGTTGATCCCGCCAAAGGATCCCGCCAGAAGGCTCACCGTGCGGACGATCTCGTCCACATCGTGCGTCCTGATGCAGAGCGGCACCGCATCGACGCCGCCAAACGCCTTGAACAGAACACATTTGCCCTCCATGACGGGCATTCCCGCCTCGGGCCCGATATCTCCGAGTCCCAGAACAGCGGTTCCGTCCGTGACGACCGCCACAGTGTTCCATCTCCTTGTGAGCTCATAGCTCTTGTCCGGGTCTTTTTGTATTTCCAGGCAGGGCGCCGCTACGCCGGGGGTGTAAGCAATACTGAGCGCCTCCGCGCTGTCCACTGCCGCCCTCGCCGTGACCTCGATCTTTCCCTTCCACTCAGCATGCTTTTCCAGTGAGATCTTTCCGTAATCCATTCTCCGTCTGTACTCCTTTCGGATGGTTTATGCGTTCCGGCGGCTTGCCAAAATACCGCCTTTTCCTCTTTTCGTACCTGCATCATCTAATTATTTCATGACACTGTCCTAATTACAATGAAAAATGTGCAGAAAAAAACCACATCGCAGGCCGGAGCCGCTATGTGGTCAGTTTCTTTCCGTCTCATTTAAGCTCCTGCCCGCCGGACTTTCCCTGCTCCTTCTGACGAAGAAGGTTCTTGTCGCCGGCTGCGGAAACCATGTTCAGTGCGTCATCGGACAGTCTCTGGAACTGAAGTATACCGGATTTTTTCGCTTTATTCTCAAACAACTTCCTGCGGAGAGTCTCTTTGAAATCGGTCTCTTCGCTGAAATCCGCCCGAATGACCATGTCAATTATATTATTCTTCACGGAATCCATATTCTCGCGCCCCCTTTTGTTGTATTTATAACTATATACGCATGCTGAATCCGTCGTCCATGATAAAACTTTGCGCGGATTTCACAAATCACTTAACCATTTGTCCATTTCCCTGTATACTGTAATATAATACAGAGGGATATCCCCGCTGTATTAAGCGATACAATCACGCGCGGAAAGGAACAGTATCATGGTCGATCACAAGATGCATGAGGATCAGCTTGCCAAAAACAGCTCCTCTTTCACATTGAAAGCTCTCCCCGAGAACTTTGCCGTCGCCCAGGAAAAGGTGCGGGATTTTCTGAGCCCGTACGGCTGCAAAATGCGCACGCTCCTGGAGCTGGACATGATTGTCGAGGAGATCTTCATCAATATCGCGAGCTACGCGTACGGTGAGAACACGGGCTCCGCGTCCATTGATCTTTCCGTCGATCAGGACGAGAACACCTTTCTCATGACTTTCCGCGATTCCGGCATTCCCTATGACCCGCTCAGGAAGGAATCTCCGGATCTGACTTCCGGCGCCATGGAGCGCGCCGTCGGCGGACTCGGCATATTCCTTGTCCAGAAATATGCCGACGGCATGTCCTATGAGTACAAGGACGGGCAGAACTGCCTCACGATCCGCAAGAAGCTCAGCTGACAGCGGTCAGGAAAAATCAAGAAAGTCCCCGCTGCTGTTTCCCTTCTCATAATTTCTGAGCTTGGCCAGAAGCCTTCTGTGCCGCTCACTCACAGCTTTCGCATTGATCCCCAGAATCTCACCGATCTGGGGATTTTTCAGTTCCTGCACATAGATCATGTTCAGGAGCTCCCTCTCGTCCTCGGAGAGATACTGCAAAAGCCGGTACACCTCCTTATTGACAGGGTTTTTCAGGATATCGTACTCGTCGATGGCCGACGGCTCGGGCGCGTCATCCAGGTTCTCGGTCTTTCTGCGCCCGTTCTTGCGGAAGAAATCGATCAGCTGGTTTCGGGCGATCGTGCACAGCCATGTGCGCACAGAGGCCTTGGAAGGGTCAAACCCGCTGTAATGCGCCATCGCCTTCATAAACACATCGCTGACCAGGTCCTCGGTATTTTCCCTGTGCAGGACCTGTGTGTAGATATAATTGTACACATACGAGTATTCCTGTTCGTAAACCTGCGCGAAATCCGGTTTTTCCCGCTTAGCTGTTGCTGTTCTCATCGTCTCCCGCCTTTCCGTAAGAAATGTCCTCACTTCTGTAATACTGAACCAAAGCCTCTTCGTACACCGCCCCGAAGGGGACGCCGCACCGGACAGCTGCCTCTGCGACCGATTCATACTCGGGGTGAACTCTTCGCGCGGCGCCGTCTCCGCTTACCTTGATCACTATTTTACCATATCGAGTGTCCGCATTGACAAATTTCCTGGTCAAAATACTGCGTGCCATTCTCTGTCTGCGGATCCCGATCGTTGTCGTCTCCCGAAAGATCACCTGCTCCAGTCTCTCCCTGTGTGCGTCGTCGCAGATGACCGTCAGTTCCCAGCCCGGCCGGTTCTTCTTCATAAAGACCGGCGCGTAATGCGCTTCCCGCGCGCCTTCCGCGTACAGCCTGTCCATCGCGTACCCCAGCTGCTCGCCGTTGCAGTCATCCACATCGCACTCCAGTTTCCAGACGGTATCCGCGGAAACTTCGGGCTTTTGGCCCCGGATCACCATGGCGCGGAGAATGCTGGGGATCTCATATTCGCGCTTTCCGGCGCCCAGGCCGATCTTCTCGATCACAAACGTCTCGGGAAGGCTCTCATCCGTCATCACCGCTGCCAGGATCGCTGCCCCGGTCGGCGTCACGAGCTCTCCCTTCCTGTTCGTAAACCGCATAGGAAGCTTGTGCGTCCCGGCGATCCGGGCCACTGCGGGCACCGGCACCTGAAGAATTCCGTGCTGGCACCTGACTGTGCCGCTCCCTTCCGTAATGCCTGTCACCGCCACTTTGTCAATTCCCAGGTCATCGAGGCAGACCGCTGCCGCCACGATGTCCACGATCGAATCGAGCGCGCCGACCTCGTGGAAATGCACTTCCTCCACGGGAACGCCGTGCGCCTCGGACTCCGCCTCCGCCAAAATCCCGAAAATGCGGAGCGCCAGCGCCCTTGCGCCTTCCGTCATCTCCAGGTTCCCAATGATCTCCCGGATCTCCTTCATCCCCGTGTGGTGATGGTGTCCGTGGTCGTGGCTGTGCCCATGATCGTGGTGATGGTCATGATCGTGGTCATGATGGTGGTCATGATCATGATGATGGTCGTGGTCATGATCG
>DLYC01000110.1:6087-9286 GCA_003447895.1 Lachnospiraceae bacterium
GGTCATGATCGTGGTGATGGTCATGGTCGTGGTCATGCTCATGCTCATGTCTCTCGTGAAGATGCCCGTACAGGTACTCCATGTCGTGGTCGTGCCCGTCGTGCGCTTCATCCGGGACCACGTCGAAGTCACAGCAGTCGATGCCCGCCTTCTTGACGCGGCTGACCTTCGCCTCGAAGCCGCCCCCGGGAATGCCCTCCAGGACGCGCATCAGCTTGTCCCTGTCCGCGCCCAGGTCCAGGAGCGCCGCAACGGTCATGTCTCCGCTGATCCCGGTTCCGCATTCAAAATACAGTATTCTCTCGCTATTTTGCATGATTGTCCGCTCCCTTACAGGCAAGGCGGTTTATCTGTGTCGCCATGTAGCCCGCGCCGTAACCGTTATCGATATTCACCACTGCAATTCCGTTTGCACAGGAATTGATCATCGTCAGAAGGGACGACAAGCCGCCGAAGCTTGCGCCGTAGCCCACCGACGTGGGCACCGCGATGACCGGATTCTGCACGAGTCCGCCCACCACGCTTGCCAGCGCGCCCTCCATCCCGGCGACCGCGACAATGCAGTTGGCCTCCTGAAGCTTCCCAGTCTGCGCCAGCAGGCGGTGGATCCCGCTGACTCCCACGTCATAGATCCTCTCCACCTTTGTGCCAAAGTATTCCGCCGTCTGCGCGGCCTCCTCCGCCACCGGGATATCCGCGGTGCCGCCCGTCACGACCGCGATGAGGCCCTTTTTCTCGCCGCCGGGCTTCTCCAGCTTCAGGATCCGCGAGACGGGATCATATTGGATCTCCGGGATCACGCCCCGCACCAGTTCATATTGGTGTTCGCTGGCCCTTGTCCCGAAGGCCTGTCCGTCTTCCTTCACCATTCTCTCATAGATGGAGAGAAGGAATGCGTCCGGCTTTCCGCTGCAGAAGATCACTTCCGAAAAGCCCGAGCGCATCTTTCTGTGCATGTCGAGTTTGGCAAATCCCAGGTCCTCAAAGGGCTGCCTGCGAAAATGCCCCTCTGCCTCCTCTACGCTCATGCTGCCGTTTCTGACAAGTTCCAGAATTTCTCTTGTTTCCATCCAAAATCCTCAAATACATGGCCCGCATAGCGAGCCGCTCTCATTTCAGTCCCCCGCGCCGCATCTCTTCACAGAAACGGGATCATCTCCTTAACTGAGTCGAAGATCAGGTGCGGCTTCACGTCCGAGTCCTCAAGGTCCCGGAGCCCGGCCTCGCCGCTCAGCACGAAGATGCCGTACAGGCCGTTATTGACGCCGGATTTGACATCCGTATACAGGCGGTCGCCCACCACACAGGTCTCCTCCCTTTTCGCGCCCATGATGCCGAGCGCGTAGTCAATGATCTCGCTCTCCGGCTTTCCGACCACCTTGTCGGGCCTTCTCCCCGTCGATGCCTCCACATAGGCTGCGAGAGAGCCGATGTCCGGGATGAAGCCGGTCCTGGTCGGACAGTTGTAATCGGGATGGGTCGCTATATAGGGAAGGCCTTCCCGGACAAAGTCGCAGAGCCTGCACAGGTCTGTGTAGTGAAAGCTGGTGCAAAAACTTGTGACCACCACGTCCGGATGCTCTTCCTCTATGAGGATCCCCCTCGACTCAAACTCCATCTTGACCATCGGGTTTCCGAACAGATAGACCTTTTTTCCGCTGTAACAGCGCTTCAGGTATTCCATGGTCGCGCGCCCCGACGTGATCAGCTGCGTCTCAGGATCTATGACAAGCCCCATGTTCAGGAGCTTCTCCGCATAGATGGACGCGCTCTTGGAAGAATTGTTTGTCATAAAGCAGTACTTTCTGCCGGAAGCCGTGAGCGCCGCGAGAAAATCCTTCGCGCCGTCGATCCAGACTGAGTCCAGATAGATCGTCCCGTCCATGTCCAGACAGAAATTTCGGATCCGGGGGAGGATCCCCTCCGGATCCCCGTTGACCGGATACCCGTCTCTCATTGATATCATTATACTAAATCCGCCTTTAAATTATACGCCCATTCGGGCAGGTTCGCTCTGACCGTGACGGTTTCGCCGGAAAACGGCTGCTGAAAGGTCAGCCGGAAGGCGTGCAGTCCCATAGGCTCCCCGCTCTTTTCATTCGTTCCGTAAAGCGGGTCCCCTGCCAAAGGGTGTCCGATCCGGGCCATGTGCACCCGGATCTGGTGCGTTCTTCCGTGCTCGATCCGGCAGGTAAGATACGTCCGGGGTTCTCCGCGCGGGCCGGCCGTCCGCGCCAGAACGCGGTAGAAGGTCCTGGCCGGTTTTCCGTCTTCGGCGCACACCATCCGGAACGACCCGGGTGCCTCCCTCCGAAGAGGGGAGTCCACGACTCCGCTCTCCCGGTCAAAGTCTCCCTCTGCCAGGGCCAGGTATATTTTGACAAGGCGGCCGTCCTCCCGCTGCCTCTGGAGGATTGCCGCCGCTTCCGTATTCTTGGCAAAAGTTACAATGCCGGAGGTCTCTCTGTCGAGCCTTCCGGTCACCCGCATGTCCATGACCGTTCCGGTTCCGCCCAGATGCGCCGCCGCCTGATTGGCCAGCGTGTCATTGTAGTGGCCGGGCGACGGGTGGCAGACAAGTCCTGCGGGTTTGTCGACGATCAGAAGGTCCCTGTCCTCGTAGAGGATCTGCAGCGGGAGCCGGGCAATTTCCGGCGCGGGTGCCTCCCAGACCTTTCCGGGCTTTGCGCCCTCCGTGTCCCTTCTTGGCACCTTTTCGGTCAGTCCGACCGTCAGCACTTCGCCCTCCCGGAGCACGTGATTGACATATACTTTCTCTCCGCCGACGCGAAGGCCGTCCTCCTGATACTTCAGGCGGCTGATCTGGTGCTCGGAAAAGGCGAGCTCTTTTTTCAGAAACTCCCTGACGCACATTCCGGCCTTCTCCGCCTCGATCCTGTATTCCAGTCTGCGGCTCATTCTTCCCTCCGTGCCGAAGCACCTTGCGCGAAGGCCCCCGGGGAGGAAGCGCCGATCCCCAGCGCTTTCAGGCAGTGGTACAGAAGTTCCGCCGTAATTCCCCAGATCACCTCGCCGCGGTACTCATAGAAGTAGAAGGTGCGCGGGATCTTGTGCCAGGGGTAATTTCTGCCGCCCGGCAGGAGCTCGTAGGGAAAATCCTCCCCGGTTTCGACCACCATGGCGCCCGTGCACACGCGCGGGGGATTCTCCGCAAACCAGCCAAGGGGCACCGTGAAGA
>DLYC01000248.1 GCA_003447895.1 Lachnospiraceae bacterium
GAGAGAATGGTCGTCGTCGGGGATGATGCGTACTTGCTGGACAGCAAGACTTGGGAGCTTCGGACGGCTATAAACGACAATTTCATCACTTACAGCCCTAATGCCAGGCAATTCATGCTTGGCGACGCGGATGAAAGGCTGACAGGGCATGCGCCGTATCGCACGCTGAAGGAGATGATCGATGAGGCGGGAGCGGTGCTGGAGTGAATTTTAAGGAAGAGGAGACAGAGAACCGTCCCCTGTCTCCCTGGGGAGAAGCTTATGAAAGGCATTTTTCATCCGGATAAGTGGAATGATTGGGATACTCCATTTCCCAATGAGCTGGAGATCAGGAAATTGGATCCCGCAGAAGACAAATACTATCTCGAGTATATTATTCAGCAGGCGCATGGCTCTCGTCAGAAGATGCTGATGAGGAAGCTCGGATTTAGTGAACTTCCTGAGAGGAGGGTGAATCCCGAAAATCCGGAAGATGAGCAATATGAGGAGTATTATGCCCTGAGAGAGCAGGTGGCCAGGGAGCCCGATGCGGAAATCCTCAAAGAAGCTGCCTATGAAGCGCCGACGCTAATGGCGCGCTTTGCGTTCTGCCGTCTGACAAAATATTCCTACCCCGCGTCCTGGCACTATGCTAACAGTTACTGCACTTACGAATGCGGCTGGAAGGAAGGGATGACGACGGAGAATGTCATAGACTTCTGCCGGGAGATGATCGCCGTGGAGGGGCCGTTTGCCGAGGAGGCGAAGGAGTGCCTTGCGGATCCCCCAAGGAATCATAACGATTGCGATGGAAATCGAATGACTTCTCATGAGCGGGCGGTGAGCGAGCCGCCCTATGTCCGCAAACAAAGGCTGGCTCCCTTTCGGAAATCGGAGGAATACGATCAGAGCCGGGCAGAGGTCCTGCGGCTGGAAGAGCAAGGCCATGAGGCGCTTGCGGCCGGCGACAAGGAAAAAGCTGCCTCGCTGTTTATGGAGATGAGCCGTAAGTCAGAGCAGCTGGGAAAGTATACGCAGAGATGGGAAGCATTCGATGACTACGCGCGAGGCTGCATCGCTGCGGCGGAGCTGACCGGTTTTGCTTCTGAAGCGGAAAAGGCGGCGGTGATCCTCAGGAAACTGATCAAGGAGTGCCCGGACGGCCCGGAAGAAAAGGTTTACAGGGAGCATCTGAAGAAGGCGGAAGCGGCTTATTGGAAGACAGTGAAAGAAACTGCGGAGGAATCCGGCTTTGAGAATGTAGAGAGATCGATCGTGTTTTATCACTCTTTTGACCCGAAGGATGCAGAGGTGATCTGCGAACTAATTGAGGAACGGTTCCGGGCAGGAGGCGGGAAGCAAAAAATAGAGTTCAGGTGGCAGGAGGATACGAGATTAGAGGACATCGAGTTAAATCTCATATTGCCGAATGGAGCCGGCGACGGCGAAATCATATTAAGATCGAAAAAGGTGCACGAAGACAGTCGGCCTGAGATGGGTGATATCTGCTGCTGCGGCCTGCCGACAATGCTCGAGCTGTATTATAATACGGGCAATATCAGGGCGGTCTCGCCGTTTATTGACACGGATCATGTGTCTCCGGAGTTCCTTAAACAGGGCACGATCAAAGGAGAGGTGTGCGGGGTACCGGTTTTGGTGTTTAAGGGGAACGCCGGTGGCTCCGCAGGATGCGCAACTGCTGAGGCGGCGGATCCACCCGGGTGGATGTCGGATGTAGTGCTTAACTGGGCAGACACTCCGTTTGGCACGGAGGTGAGTGCTGTACATAGCTGGGCGGTTTTGCGGGCGGCAGGATTTAAGACATATTTCGTTTTTTTGAACAGCAATAATTATGGGCTGAAATGGCTGGACTGCCTCGAACTGCAGAAGTTAATGACGGATAGCGATTTCATTAATGATGTCTGTATGGCTTGCAACGCGGGGGGCGAATCGCCGCATGTCTTTCCGGCGGACAGGAAAACCGACCTCTGAGAAAACCGACCTCAGAGGTCGAAATTGCCAAATGAATGAACAAACTACCCCAGAGGTCGGTTGTTGCACGGCATATAAGTCGGCAGAGTAGGATTTGAACCTACAAGCCCGAAGGCGACGGTTTTACAGACCGCTTGCTTAATCCAGTTTGCATATCTGCCGATATTGTATGAGCGCCGTGAGAGGGACTCGAACCCTCAGTCCGTTTCCACGGATCACCGGTTTTCAAGACCGGCCCGGTACCAGTTGCGGCATCACAGCGAAAAGTACCCGGGGCGGGATTCGAACCCGCAAGTCCTTACGGACACATGGTTCTGGGCCATGCCTGTATAACCATTTCCATGCACCCGGGCAAATATTAAGTACAGGAGAAGGGGGTCGAACCCTCAAAACCCTGCTTCTAAGGCAGGTACGTATTCCAGTTCCGTCACTCCTGCAAAAAATACCTCCGGCGGGGATCGAACCCGCAAAAGACCCGGGTTCTTAGCCCGGCGCATATTCCAATTCTGCTACAGAGGCACGATTTTTTGCAATGAGCCCTTCTGACATGCAAAAAGGCCGCCTGCGCGGAGCTCTCCGGACAGACGGCCAATGATCCATGAACCTGATATAAAGCTCATTTGCGCCATTGTTTTATCGGAGTATTCTCGCACGCCAAATTGACCTTGCTGCAGGAGAGCAGAAGGGACAGATAAAGAACGTATGAGCTTGATAAAACAGTGATGCGTGTCATGGTCGTGTACCTTTTCCTTTCATAGATTTCTAAACGTGATCAGGGCTTTCTCCTGTCATAACTAATATACGAATAGAAGTGGGAATTGTCATTCAACCGCTAGTATAAAGCGCCGGATGGTTTTGGCGCAGAAAAAGAGGAGAAAGAGTGCGCAGAGGAACGTCAAGACGATATAATTAGTGTTTGCTGAACGGATG
>DLYC01000132.1:0-1999 GCA_003447895.1 Lachnospiraceae bacterium
GAGGATCCGAAGAACTCCTTGACCGCCGCCTGAACGGGCTTGATATTGATGAGGCCCTGCGCGGAGATCTCGGTGCTGTTGTCGTGTGTTGTCATTCTCTCGCGGACAACTCTCTCCATTCTGGAAAGGCCGATCCTGTACTGGTTCTGAAGAAGTTCGCCGACACTGCGGATCCTTCTGTTGCCCAGGTGATCGATGTCATCGCTGTTTCCGATGCCGTACTCCAGATGAATGTTGTAGTTGATGGAAGCGAGGATGTCTTCCTTTGTAATGTGCTTGGGGATCAGCTCATGCACACTTCTCTTAAGGGCATTTGCCAGTGCGTCGGGATCCTCGTTGTCACTGTACTGCATGAGGATCTCACGGAGCGTCGGGTAATAGACCTGCTCTGTGATCCCCAGTTCCTCGGGAACGCAGTCCACATAGTGTGTGATATCGACCATCAGGTTGCTGATGACCTTGACATTTCGCTCTTCTGTGCGGATCCATACATAAGGGATCGCGGAATTCTGGATCAGGTCCGCCATCTCCTTGGTGACTTCCTGTCCGGCTGTTCCGAGAATATCGCCGTTGTATTCATCGACGACATCCTCCGCGAGGACGTGTCCCTTGATCCTGTTCCGGAAAGCAAGTTTCTTATTGAACTTATATCTGCCCACCTTGGCAAGGTCATAGCGGCGGGAGTCAAAGAACATGGCGTTGATCAGGCTGTCAGCGCTCTCGAGAGAGAGCGGCTCGCCGGGACGGATCTTCTTGTAGAGTTCCAGAAGACCTGTCTCATAGCTGCTCGCGAAGTCCTTTGTGAAGCTTCCGCGGATCTTGGGCTCATCGCCGAAGAGATCGAGGATCTCTTCATTTGTCCCGTATCCGAGCGCACGAATAAGAACCGTCACAGGAACCTTCCTGGTGCGGTCTACTCTTACATAGAAAATATCGTTTGCGTCAGTCTCGTACTCAAGCCATGCGCCCCTGTTGGGGATCACTGTGCAGGAGAACAGTTTTTTGCCGAATTTATCCTGGTCAATTCCGTAATAAATGCCGGGAGAACGAACCAGCTGGCTTACGATAACACGCTCTGCTCCGTTGATCACGAAGGTTCCGGTGCGTGTCATCAGAGGGAGATCGCCCATGAAGATCTCATGCTCTTCAATCTCCTTGTTGTTTTCCTTATCGAAAAGGCGCACTTTGACCATGAGAGGCGCGGCATACGTAGCATCGCGTTCCTTGCACTTCTCGATGGAATATTTCACCTTGTCTTCGCAGAGCCTGTAACTGATAAACGAAAGACTCAGCTTGCCGCTGAAGTCCTCGATCGGTGAGATATCGTCAAAGACCTCCTGCAGACCCTTCTCAAGAAACCATTTATAAGAATCAGTCTGCACTTCGATCAGGTTGGGCATCGGCAGTACTTCTTTCTGACGCTGGTAGCTCATTCGTACGCTTTTGCCTTCACCTGTAGGATGTATCCTGTTTTTTTCCATCTGGTTCACCCCATGAATAATATGAAATCTATAGAAAATGTGTCTGTGCGCGTCCGAGCAAGCTGTTTTCAGGCATTACCCATTTTCGGGCAGCACAAAAACTCGGCACGCAAAAAAGATGCGAATAATATGATATCACCGCATTCTCCAGTAGTCAATAATTATTTTTTAAAATTTGTCAACGAATTTGTAAACGAAGTATTAATTTTACAAGCTCCCGAGCTGAAACTCAACCGCGATTACAGGAAATCCGGCCGTCCTTTTCACAGGACAGCCGGACTCTTTCAGAACAATTCAAAGATTTGACTACCTGCCGGGAAACCGAATCCGGTCTCTTCTCAGCAGGTGCATTGGCGCAGCGCGCCTTCACAGAAGAAATAAGCTTTATTACTTGATTGTAACAGTAGCTCCGACTTCCTCGAGCTTAGCCTTGATCTGCTCAGCCTCATCCTTGGCAACTGCCTCTTTGATTACCTTCGGAGCGCCCTCAACTGCTTCCTTAGCTTCCTTCAGGCCAA
>DLYC01000132.1:2044-2376 GCA_003447895.1 Lachnospiraceae bacterium
GGCCAAGGCCGGTGATCTCACGGACAACCTTGATAACCTTGATCTTCTGAGCGCCGAAGCTTGTCAGCTCAACGTCAAACTCAGTCTTCTCTTCAACTGCCTCAGCAGGGCCTGCCGCTACTACTGCAACACCTGCAGCTGCGGATACGCCAAATTCCTCTTCGCAAGCCTTAACCAGCTCATTCAGTTCCAGAACAGTAAGCTCTTTGATCGCATCGATGATCTCAGCATTTGTTAACTTTGCCATTGTATTTACCTCCGTGTAAATGAATTTGAAATAAAACTTCTAAAATAGAGAATGTCTGCAGAAGAATTATGCCTCTGCGGGAGCC
>DLYC01000132.1:2448-5328 GCA_003447895.1 Lachnospiraceae bacterium
GCCTCGCCATCCTTCTCCGCGATCTGCTTGATGACGCGCGCGAAGCTGGAGATCGGAGCCTGCCAGCTGCCGAACAGTCTGCCGAGCAGAACCTCTCTGGACGGAACCTTCGCAACCTCACCGAGTGCTGCGGTATCCATTACCTTACCTTCCACAACGCCGCCCTTGATCTCAAGCTTGTCAGCCTTCTTAGCAAACTCGCAAAGAATGCGGGCAGGTGCTGTAGCGTCTTCCTTGGAAACTGCCAGTGCGCTGGGACCGTTAAGCAGATCGGAAAGACCTTCGCAGTCTGTGCCCTTGAAAGCGAAATTCATCATGGTGTTCTTATAAACTTTATAAGTTACACCTGCTTCGCGGAGCTGTTTGCGGAGCTCTGTGTCCTGCTGAACTGTCAGTCCTCTGTGGTCAACAAGAACCACGGACTGAGCGCCTTCGATCGCTGCGGAAATTTCCTTGACGATCGGCTGTTTCAATTCAACCTTTGCCATTATGTTACCTCCTTTAAGATTTTGGAGCCGAAACGAAGAAAAACCCTGTCTTCGCAAAGACAGGGATAAAACTCGAAATCCGTAAAGACGCATCTCTGCATCCTCACATCGATCCACATCCTCGGCAGGCAGAAACTCTTTACGCCTTGCGGCACCTGCTGTCTTCGGCTTGGCTTATAACCTTTGATACCTTATCACTATATTTTCTCTCTGTCAAGCCCCCGCTTCCCTTTTTGGGAAAGATTTTCTCCGGGATCGCCGGGATTTTGCCAAAATAGCAAGCCCCTAAGGCTCATTCCTCTTCAAAATAGCCCTCTTCATCAATGTTCACACCCGGCGACAGGCTTCTCATTGTATCCAGTACTCTCTCTTTCTCCCCGTCATACAATGTTTTGACGCCCTGGCGCTGCTGCATAGGGATAAACTGAAGGGAGGAGAGCGCCCTCTCTTTCGTATCGACCGTCACCCGGAGTACGCCGCTGTCCCTGGTGGACGCGCTGAAGAAATAGTTTCCGAGACTGTAAAAGACGGGCACGCCGTTCACGTACTCAATATTCTGAAGAACATGGGGATGCGCGCCGACGATCAGGTCCGCGCCGGCTTCGGCCAGGTCCTCCGCCTTCGAGATCTGGCTCTCTTCCGCGGCCGGCATCAGTTCCGTCCCCCAGTGGACAAACACGATGACCAGGTCCGCATGCTCTTTGGCTTCCCGCACCTGCTCGCAGAGGTCCTCGTCATCGAGACACCTGAAGACGCCCGGGCTGTCTTCCTCCGCCCCTCTGGTCTCCGGATTCTCATATCGCTCGATCTCCGTCGCGTTCAGGATCGCCGTGATCGTTCCGTCCGCGATCAGATAGGCCGGCTTATGCGCCTCCGAGAGGTCGCGACCCGCGCCGATATACGGAATCCCCACTTCGTCCAGTGTGTCGAAAGTGTCGAGGATCCCCTCTTCGCCGTAATCGTAAATATGGTTATTTGCCAGCGCGGCGATGTCCGTCCCGATTTCATCCAGCCACTCCGCCGTCTCCGGCGGGCAGCGGAAGGTAAATTTCTTGTTCGGAATGGGACTTCCGCCGTCCGTGTAAGCAAATTCGTTGTTTACCACAAGAAAATCCGCTTCTCTCATGATCTTCAGGGAATCTTCATCAAAACACGTCCCGATCCCGTCCGAATACGCGCTCGCCACCCAGGGGTTCTGGCCTCTGTCGAAGATGATGTCCCCCGTAAAGACGATCGTAAACCGGCCTTCAGGATCCGCGCTTTCTTTGGGAAGGACCCATTTGCCCTGTGACCGCTCCAGGATTTTTCCGGAGGACGAGAGAACAAAATCCCCTTTTTCGGGATCTCTCATCTCCTCCTCGAGCTTGTCCGCAGTGCTCTCAGCGGCATCCAGGATCGTTTCAGCGCCCGATTCGACAACGTCCTTACTGGTCTGTGCCGCGAACCCCCTCGCGGGAAGACAGACGGTTGCGATCAGGGCCGCAGCCGCAAAGCTCCCGAGAATCCTGCGGCGGATACCACGTTTGTAAACCATTTTTCTCACCTTACATTCCCTTATACGAAAGAAAAAGGAGTTCACGCGGAACTCCTTTTACTCTTTTTCTTAATAGCGGTTAGCAATAACCTTGACGCCGGGGCCCATGCTGGTCGCGATCGAGATGCTCTTGAGATACTGACCCTTGACTGCAGCGGGTTTCGCCTTGACGATAGCTGCCATCAGTGCGTCATAGTTTTCCATGAGCTGCTCCTCTGTGAAGGAAGCCTTGCCGATCGGGCAGTGGATGATGTTGGACTTGTCCAGTCTGTACTCAATCTTACCGGCTTTGATATCGTTGATTGCCTTTGTGACATCCATGGTTACTGTGCCGGCCTTGGGGTTGGGCATAAGGCCCTTCGGTCCAAGGACACGACCGAGACGTCCGACAACGCTCATCATGTCAGGTGTAGCAACAACTACGTCGAAATCAAGCCATCCCTCGTTCTGGATCTTGGGAAGGAGCTCCTGGCCGCCGACATAATCAGCGCCTGCTGCCTGTGCCTCATCCAGCTTTGCACCCTTTGCGAAGACCAGAACTCTGACCTTCTTACCTGTGCCTGCGGGAAGTACTACCGCACCGCGGATCTGCTGGTCAGCGTGACGGCCGTCGCAGCTTGTGCGGATGTGGATCTCAACGGTCTCATCAAATTTCGCAGTTGCTGTCTTCTTCGCAAGAGCGATCGCCTCTGCAGGCTCATACAGTTTGCTGCGATCTACAAGCTTCGCAGCTTCCACATATTTCTTACCATGTTTCATCTTCTATTCCTCCTGTGTGACAGCTCACTCTGTTACTGTGATTCCCATGCTTCTGGCTGTTCCTGCGATCATGCTCATTGCTGCCTCGAGAGAAGCTGC
>DLYC01000132.1:5386-9568 GCA_003447895.1 Lachnospiraceae bacterium
TTGAGGTCAGGCATTTTCAGTTCTGCGATCTCTTTGATCTGATCCTTGGTAACAGAACCTACCTTCTGCTTGTTCGGAACTCCGGATGCCTTCTGCAGGTTAGCTGCCTTCTTGAGAAGGACCGCTGCCGGCGGAGTCTTTGTGATGAAACTGAAAGATCTGTCAGAGTAGACAGTGATGACAACGGGGATGATCAGATCGCCCTTGTCTGCAGTCTTGGCATTGAACTGCTTGGTAAACTCCATGATGTTTACGCCGTGCTGTCCAAGTGCGGGACCTACCGGCGGAGCAGGAGTTGCCTTGCCGGCCGGAATCTGCAATTTGATGTAACCAGTTACCTTCTTTGCCATGTTTTCCTCCTTTGTGGTAATGTGCGCAGCCCTGCGGGCTGCTCCCACGGTCATGACGGCTCGCGCCGCCTGTTCTATATACTCGGCGGCACAGCCGCCTTATATATCTGTATAGTTTTCAGATCCGATCAGCTGTCGCGTCAGTTCTTCCTGCGCACTTCCGTATAGCTGATCGTCACGGGAACGTCACTGCTGTACATTTCTACGATGATCGTGACCGTCTGCTTGTTAAGGTCGATCTTCTGTACTCTGCCCACAGTTCCTTTCCATGCGCCGGCCACTACCTCGATGAAGTCGCCGATCTCAAAATCGACCACCACATTGCCGGCCTGAATGCCGAGAGGCTTCATCTCCGCCTCTGTGAGCGGCACGGGTTTACTTCCCGGTCCGACGAATCCCGTCACACCGCGCGTATTGCGGACGACGTACCATGTATCGTCGTTCATGACCATATTGACAAGGACATAGCCGGGGAACAGCTTCTTGGACACATTCTTCCTGGTGCCGTTCTTGACCTCCACTACGTTCTCAACGGGAACACGCACCTCAAAAATCTGGTTCTCAAGATGGCGGTTCTCAATGGTCTTCTCAATGCTGGTCTTTACCTTATTCTCATAACCGGAGTAAGTGTGCGCCACATACCAAAGCGCCTCGTCCGAGATCGCGCTTTCATCCAGCTGCTCTTCTTCACCACCGGACTTCTGAGCCTCCAGCGAAGCCCTTACGGCAGCCTCATCGGCCGCATCCGTGTCCTCGCCGCGTCCCAGTGCTCTGTCAGCTTCCGCCTTCTCAATATCAGCTGCCTTCTTGGAAAAATCAGGCCTTCTGATCTCGCGGACTCCCGGAAGCACACCGGACTTGATCCGAACACCGCCGCTGCGGGGTTCCAAATTCTTATCTGCCATTGATTTACCTCGTCTTTATAAGCTTCCCGACAACCGTCAGCCCAGCTTCAGTGTTGTCAGCCATTCGACCAGGTTCTGTGCGCCGAAATCGATTGCCGCGATGATCAGCGCGGAAATAACCGTAACACACAGCACCGCGACCAGCTGCTTAACGAGCGTATCCCGGTCCGGCCATATAATCTTCCTGAACTCAGTCTTTACGCCCTTCCAGAAAAGGCTCAGCTTGGACTCCTTGGCCTTACTGTCATCTCTGCTCATATGACCTCACTCCTTATTATTTAGTCTCTTTGTGAGTTGTGTGTCTCTTGCAGAATCTGCAGTATTTCTTTGTCTCGATCCTCTCGGGATGAGTCTTCTTGTCCTTTGTCGTATTGTAGTTACGCTGTTTGCACTCTGTGCAGGATAAAGTAATTCTTGTACGCATTTTAAATCACCTCCGCGTGGATTTTCCATAAACAACAGGTCATTTAAGCGCATAAAAAAAAGACCTGTCACAATCTCGAATATAAAAGTAGCATACTTGACATGGATAGTCAATAGAATTTTAACGGTACACCCGCCGCTTCCGGGTGAATTCCGCAGCGGCAGATGTACCGGTCCGTCTCACATTCTTCTTAAATAACAGTTCCGATCCGGTGCGGGTCAGCCGAGCTCCTCAGCCGCCGCATCGAGCGAAGCCCTGATCACCTTGTCCATGTCAAAATATTTGTACAGTCCGAGCCGTCCTCCGAACAGGACGTTTTTCTTCTCCTGCGCAAGCGCGCGATATTTTGCATAGATCGCGTCGTTCTTTTCGTTATTGACAGGATAGTAGGGTTCCATGCCCTTCTCCCAGGTCACGGGATACTCCCTTGTGATGATCGTTCCCTTCACCGGCTCTCCCGTCTCGGAATCCTTTCCGAATTCGAAGAACTTGTGCTCGATGATGCGCGTGAAGGGCACTTCGCGCTCCGTGTAATTGACCACCGCATTTCCCTGGTAGTTGTCCACATCGGGCAGCACCTCGTTCTCAAAGCGGAGGGAGCGGTACTCGAGGGGTCCGTAGCAGCTGTCGAAGAATTCGTCGATCATTCCCGTGTAGAGGACTTTTTCAAATGTGTCGCCGTCCATCTCAAATACGGTGCTGCCGTTCCCGTCGGAGACCTCCCTGACATTCTTCTTAAAGTCGGCGCCGAGCTTTACGGGGATGCCTTCCAGGAGCTTTTCCACGATGCCCGTGTAGCCGCCCTTGGGAATTCCCTGATAGGGGTCATTGAAGTAGTTATTGTCAAAGGTGAAGCGGAAGGGGAGTCTCTTGATGATAAAGGAAGGGAGCTCTGTGCAGTCTCTTCCCCACTGCTTCTCCGTATAACCTTTGATCAGCTTTACGTAGACGTCTCTTCCCGCCAGCGACAGCGCCTGCTCCTCGAGGTTGGCAGGGTTCTCTACGGCCGCCTCTTTCCTCTGGCGCTCGATGATCTCCATCGCCTGGGCCGGAGTCTGGATGTTCCACATCTTACTGAATGTATTCATATTAAAAGGAAGATTGTAGAGCTCGTCCTTATAGCGCGCGACCGGGGAGTTGATATAATTGTTGAACTCCGCAAGCTCTTGGACAAACTGCCACACTTCCTTGTCGGAAGTATGGAAGATGTGCGCGCCGTAACGGTGCACGTTGATCCCGTTCTTTCTTTCCGTGTAAATATTTCCCGCCAGATGGTCCCTTCGGTCGATCACAAGGCAGCTCTTTCCCGCCCTTTTCATCTGACGCGCAAAGACAGCTCCGTAAAGCCCCGCTCCTACGATAAGATAATCAAACTTCATAATAACCCCTTATTATCCGAATCAATTTTTGTGTTACGGTTCCTCAGCCTTGTATTCGGGAATCTTTGTATAATCCTCCAGAATATCCAGCACCTTTTTTCTGCCCGTTTTGTTGAGCTTCCAGTATTTATCCATGACGCGTCGCGTCGAGATCTGCGATGAAAGGCTGTTTCCCTCTTCAAGCGGCGTAAAGTCCAACGGGTTCAGTGACAGCGCTTCACAGATCCGGATCACTGTATTATATGCCATTCCGTCAACGCCTCTCTCCAGAGCGGTAATCAGGGTACTGTAGGGTATATTCATTTCTACCGCGAACTGACGGATACTCTTATACCTCGATAAAATAACTTTCTTCAGGATTTCTGCCTTCATCTTACTGTCCATTTCTGAAACCTCCATTTCCTGCAACTCAAAACTAGTCATAAAGTCTCAGACACTTATCTCCCGGTGATATTCCTGTTTCCGTTTGAATAAGTCATCTAACCTGAAATACTATTGGAATAATCCGATAGCATATCATTATATCATTAATTTAACCGCAAACACAATGGTTTCTTTGTCTGCGTAATAAGCCGTTAAATCGGCTCTGTTAGCTGCCGCGATCGCCTTCGCGGCGCTGAGGCCGATCCCGTATCCTCCGCTTTTCTGCGTCCTCGCCTCATCGCTCCTGTAGAACCTGTCAAACAGCCGGTTCGGATCCTCTATGGCGCTTCCGGGCTCAATGCTGTTTCTCTGTTCCACAAGCACGCGGCCGCCTTCGCGGCGCGCCGATATACCGATCTTTCCTCCCTCAGGTGTGTATTTGACGGCATTGTCAAACAGGATCCCGAACAGCTGCGAAAGGCTCTCCCGGTTTCCTCTCACCTTCAGGGGCGGAATCTCGCGGCAAAATTCGATCTTTTTGCCGCGCGCCGGCTCCTCGAAGTCCGCCGCTGACCTGCCGATCAGGTCCGCCAGGTCAATCTCCGTCATAGGAAGATGGATATCCGCTTCATCCATCCTGGACAGTGTCAGAAGGTTCTGCATCAGTCCGTTCAGTCTCTTTACCTGCGACTTGATGTTGACTGTCCACTTGGACTCCCCGTTGAACAGTTCCAGTGCCTCCGTATTGGCCAGTATAATGG
>DLYC01000024.1:0-3353 GCA_003447895.1 Lachnospiraceae bacterium
ACCTGATCTGTGGGAACAGGGAGGACGCAGAAGATGTTCTGCAGGACACCTTTGTCACCTGCTGGCTTTGCATTGGACAGCTGCGCAAAGAGGAGAGCTTTCGCTGCTGGATCTTCCGGATCATGACGCAGGCTGCCAGGAAAAGGGCAAAACAGTGATAGAAGCAGCATTCCGTTTTTACAGAAAAACTTTCATACTCTCTAATCTGACAGGCCCCTTCGACTCATTTTCGACTCATTTTCGCAGTGCGCCGCTCTCGCTGAAGTAGTACCAGATCCCGTCGATCTCGTGCCAACCGGTCAGCATGACACCTTCGCTGTTCATGTAGTATCGTTCTCCGTCGATGACCTGCCATCCGGTCTGCATGATTCCATCGCTGTTTAAGTAAAACCATCTGTCACCCAGTTTCAGCCAGCCCGTCGCAAAGCTGCCATCTGACTTGCGGTATTTCCAGCCCTCCTTGGTTTTCACCCAGCCTTTCTTGTACTTAGTACCGCTTTCATCTTTCTTGGGCTTAGAATCCTCTTTCTCGGGCTCGTTATCCTCCTTATCAGGATCAGTATCCTCTTTATCAGGCTCGTCCTCGTCCTCTTCATTATCACATTTGCATTCTTCGTCTGTCAGCTCAAACGGATCCTTTTCATCTTCGAGCAGCTCCATCATGACATAGGTGCACTTGCCGGGCTGTCCCCAGACCTCGGCTTCGGCGGTTCCCACGTCCAGTACCTTGAAGCGCGCACCGGCGTCGAGAAGAAGTTCCAATTCCCCATTGTTTCCATCAGACCCCTTGAAACAGTCCAGACAGAATGTGCCCAGGGAATTCAGGGCATCATCAGAAGCCAGGATAATAGCCATCACGCCGTAATCTCCGGTAAAGCCGTAAGAGACCTTGAAGCTGGCAGAGGTGCTCATCATTGCTTTTTCCTCGTATTCGCTACCGATCGCGGCGATCAGGTCATCTGCGGTGACCTGAGTTCCCGGGGTGGCGCCTGCGATTCTATTGACAAAGGCATCCGTGATGCCGCTGTACAGGACCAGATCGTCATGGACCTGCGCCCTGTGCAGTTCAGTGGATACCCCGTGATCTGCCATGAGATACATGTCCTCATATTCATGGCCTGAGATCCGGAGGGCTTCCGGCGCCCAATCTGTATCGCCGTTGAGGGCGACTGCCATCTGATTATAGTGCTGGTCGCTCTTATACATACTGCAGTACATAGCGACCAACAATTTCATCTGCATGTCAAACGGCATGATAGACTTGTTTTTTTCGATATATTCCCGGCACCACTCGGAAAAACGGTCAGTAATATCGGAATATCCGTCAAAATCCTCAGCGCGGTAGAGGCTCTTGTCACCCGCCAGAGAGGTCATCGTGTAGGAGTCCGGGAAAGGACCATTCACAGCTGTGCCGCTGTTATCTGCAGCCCCGCCTGCCGCTGTTATAGCGACTTTTGTGGATTCGGCCGGCACTTCCGGATCCAGAGACCACTTATCGAAAGCATTGCTGCCAAAAGTGATCCCTTCTGTCTCAGCGGTGATCTCGTTGCCGTCATAGTCCGTAAGCATTCCCGGATCGGGAGCGATCCCGCTCCTTGTAAAGGCGTGATCAGAGATCTCGGTCAATGTTGACGGGAGATAGATCTGCTCAAGTCCGCACTCAAAGAACGCGTACGGCGCTATGCGCGTGACTCCTTCCGGGACATGGAATATTTTCTGCTCCGCCTCCGAGGTCTTCTCGTACTCATAGTTTTCATTCAGCTCGGTGGGAAAATAGACAAAAAGCGTCTTGCCGTCGGCTGTATATACACTTCCGTCTATGACCTTATAGTTGTCATGATCGGAGCTGTACATTCTGATCCCGTTGATCGGGGATCCGTAGAAGACTCCTTCTGTGAGCGTCGCTGTGCCCGGAAGATCGGTCTGCTTTTCATTCCCGGAGAAAGAGTCCTTGTTGTATCTGTCTGTCTCATTTCTCGCAAATACGCCAAAACCCAGAGTTACATCATCATCAAGAGCGCCGGAAATATCATAGACCTCTGTACGCTCGAAGGCATAGTCGCCCACTTCTTTCAGGGCATTTCCGTTGATCCTTCTGAGGATATCGCAGTTATAGAAGGCCCTCTTTCCGATCGTCGTAACGCTGTTCGGAAGATCGATCACCTCGAGATTAGAGCAGCTGTCGAAGGCGCGCTCGGGAATGGCCGTGAGTTTATTGCCCCTGAATGAGACATCTGTCAGATCATTACAGAAAGCGAAGGCAAATTTACCAAGCTGCTGCAGGTCCGCCGGAAGAGCGATCCGGGTCATGCTCTGGCAGGCCATAAAGGCGCCGTCTCCGATGGAGGTGACGCCGTCCGAAAAATCTGCCAGAGTCAGAACGCTACATCCTGAGAATGCACCGTTTCCTATTTCGCGAAGGGAATCCGGCAGGTAGATCTTCTCTATGTGGCTGCAGCACTCGAATCCGTAATCGCCGATCTTCACGACGCCTTCCGGGACATACACGCGCTCAGGCCAGGGATTTCCGCTGAAACACCCGTCACCGATCCCGGTCACTTTTTTGCCGTCCAGGGTGTCCGGGATGACGAGCTTAGTGTCCTGCCCGGTGTATCCGGTGAGCTTTATGCCTCCGTCGCCCGCATCGCTATAAGTATAACCGTCTACGATCTTTAAGGGAGTCGCCGGAGAGCTGCAGATTTCCTTGCCGTTCTCATTCCGATAAGCTTTTACGGAATAGGTGTAGCTTTTGCCGGGGTCTATATTTTCATCCACAAAGGTGACCTGACTGCCGGATGTTCCCGGTTTCACCCGGGCGATCACTCTTTTGTCACGGCAGACCTTGTAGCCGTCGCAGTCGACCTTGTTCCAGGTGAGCGTTGCCGTCGGACTGCTCGACACCTGAACACCGAAACCGGAAACTGTGTCCGGCTTCTGAGCGGCCCGCACATATAGTCCGGGCGAACTTGTCAAAATAAGGATAGCGATCATGGTGGCCGCAGATGCGGAGGCAATATGTCTTTGGATGGTTCTTGAAAGGCCTGTCTGATTTGCGGGGATTTGCATATAGAAATTTCCTCATATAGTCTGAATGTCAATGTCGCCAGTTGCGGATAGGTTGATTCCTATATGGATTTTAGCATATGTTTATGTGAAATACTCCTATATATTCGGATTAAGTTGCAGATTAGCACATCATATTGTGGTGGGGCGGGATCGAAGCGAGGCGGAACGAGCCGCCGATCTTCGATCTGGAATGTCCAAAAATAAAAAATGTTGGCAGGAACTGTGATATAGTATTTTATGGGTGCGGATCAAATTGAAGCATCTTGGAGGGAGTAGAGGATGAGCGG
>DLYC01000024.1:3461-4459 GCA_003447895.1 Lachnospiraceae bacterium
ATGAAGAAGAACTTCGGGAACATAATCGCTTTTGAGGTAAACTTCAGGCTGTTCACTTTTTTCGTGCTGTTTCCGATCATGACATGCCTGGAGAGGCTGTGGCTGATCGGCAACAAGACGACAGTCATCACCTGGGACAACATCATTGAGGTCATCAAAAATCCGATCACCTGGATCATACTCATTGTTCTGGGAATTCTCCTGGTCGCGGGGACCATGTTCGAGCAGTTTGCGCTATATGATACGCTGCACGCATGCAAATGCGGTCAGAAGAGAACGCTTAAGCAGATTTTCTCGGCGGGCTTCGATCTTATTTCGGAGCGGCTGAAGTTTGAAAATCTGCTGCTCTTACCGTACACGATCCTGGTACTGCGATTCGGAACCCTGACCGGAGATGTGTCCAGCGTCATTTCCGTGATCAAGATCCCGGGATTTATTCTGGAGGATTTTCGAAAGCACAACTGGGAGAAAGCGGCGTTTTTGTGCTTCCAGGTGCTCGCGATCTACTGCTTTCTGCGCTGGGTCTATTCGATTCCCGTCATGATGGAAGAGGACGAGACGAGCTTTAAGGCGGCCTGCAAAAAGAGCGCCGCCATGACAAAAGGAAAGCACGTGATCAAAATCGGAATGATCACGCTCGGCTGGCTTCTCCTTGTGTGTCTTCTCTATTATGCCGGCACAGCTGCGATCGTCGGGATCTGGTTTCTCTTGTCCGCGTGGCTGATGCCCGCTCAGACACCTGGCTTTAACACCTTTTTTGCCGAACGGTTCACGCCTACCGGCACGATTTTCTATCTTTTCTTCCTGTGGGTCCTGACGCCGCTCATTGCGTCGTCCTTCATGTGTGCCTATTACAAGAGAAAGGAGCAGCTGGGAGAATCTATTCATGAGTACACGGAACCTCCTCATTTGATCAGCAGGTATCCCGCGCTTAAGTGGGTGATCGTGGTGGTCTGCGCGGTCTCCCTGTTCTTTTCGGGGCCTAAGAGGTTTGCACA
>DLYC01000111.1 GCA_003447895.1 Lachnospiraceae bacterium
AACGGCGAAGGCGGCGCAGACGGAACCAATAACAACTACAGCTGGAACTGCGGCGCGGAAGGAGATACCGATGATGAAGACATCCTGAGGCTTCGCAGAAACCAGATCCGGAACATGCTGACCCTCCTGTTTTTGTCTAAGGGAACACCGCTCCTCAATGCCGGGGACGAGTGCTATAATACACAGCATGGGAACAATAATCCTTACTGTCAGGACAACGAGACAGGCTGGGTTATCTGGGACAATGGGGAGACCGGCGACCATATTCGGGAATTTGTAAAGAAGATCATCCGCTTCAGAAAGGACCATCCGGTCTTTACGAGCGGGATCCGCTTTAAGAGCACCGATTACAGGGCCTTTGGCTATCCGGACCTGTCCCTTCACGGAAGTGAGGCGTGGAAGCCGGACGTCAGTATTTTCAGCCATTCGATCGGAATCTGCCTGTGCACCAATTACGTGAAGGAGTCTGAAAAGATCGAGCTCCTCTACCTTGCCGTCAATATGCACTGGGAGAAGCAGGAGCTGGGGCTTCCCAAGCTCTCACCCGGAAGACGCTGGAACCTTCTTGTCGATACGTCGCTGGAACAGTCCTTTTTGGAATCCGAGTGCATTCCGGACGAGCAGCACGTCGTGGAAGTTGAGCCCCGCTCTGTCAAAATATTGAATACCGTAACGAGTAACAAGCCGGTCAGAAGAAGAAAGAAAAAGGCGGCGGAAAAAAAGACCGCGTCTGTTCCGGCCGGAAACGAAGCGCCGGCGCCGGAGAAGCCGGAAACCGCTCAGAAAACACAGGCCGTGGAGCCTTCCGAGGATACGACAGATGAAAAAAAGCAAGACACCGGTGACGAGTGAAAAGTTCTGGGGACATTTTAGGACAGTGATGAAGCATCGCCATCTTGTCCGCCAGGGATGTTTCAAGGTGGGACTCTACAGGCAGGGGCTCCTTCATGATCTCTCCAAGTTTTCTCCGACGGAGTTTTCCGTCGGGGCCAGATACTGGCAGGGAAACCGGTCCCCCAACAACGCGGAGAGGGAAGAGAAGGGATACAGCGCGTCCTGGCTTCATCACAAAGGGCGGAACCGGCATCACTTTGAGTACTGGGTGGACTACAACCTCCGCGGAGAGCTCGGAAGCAGCCCGGTCATTCCGGTCAAGATGCCGGGCAGATATGTCGTCGAAATGCTCATGGACCGCATTGCCGCCAGCAAAGTTTACGCCGGTGACAAATATGACGATTCCTACCCTCTTAAATATTTTGAACAGGGAACGAAAGTGATCAGCTTTATGCATCCCGAGACAGCGCACCTTCTCCACAAGCTTCTGAAAATGCTCGCGGAAGAAGGGGAGGAGAAGACCTTTGCATATGTGCGCAGACACCTTCACAAATAAAGAGCGGGACGAACGGTTCCTGCGGGCGCTTGACTCCGTTGTAAAGCCCGGTGAAAGAGAGCGCCATGGCATCGGCATGCAGAAAGAAAAAACTCTGCATGCCGTTCTTAAGGCTTATGAGGACCCCGACACAGACCACCATGAGATCCCGCTCGAAAATTATATTGCCGATATCTACTGCGATGAGGAGCAGTCGATCACGGAGATCCAGACTGCTAATTTGGGCTATCTTCGCGACAAACTGGCGGTCTTTCTGCCTCTTTACAAAGTGACCGTCGTCTATCCGATCCCGGCGGGAAAGTGGATCACGTGGATCGACCCGGAGACGGGGGAGCTGGGAAAGAGGAGCCGCTCTCCCAAGAGGGGCACTTTCTATAATGCCTTCCGGGAACTTTACAAAATCTCCTCTTACCTGGACCACCCCAATCTCAGGATCAAGCTCATCCTCCTCGATATGGAGGAATACCGGCTCATGGACGGCTGGGGAAGAGGCGGAAAAAGGGGATCCCACCGCTACGACCGGATCCCCACGAGGATCGTCTCGGAGACGCTTCTTACAGAGCCGAGAGATTATCTCCAGTTTGTCCCCTATGAGCTTGAGGAGCCCTTCACGGCCAGGGAGCTGGCAAGATCCTGCGGGTATCCCAGGGAGAGCTTTTCGACCGAGGCGCTCATTCTCAGAAAGATGGGCGTCATCGAACAGATGGGAAAAAGAGGCCGATCCTACCTCTACAGAGTGGTAGAGACGGACCGAAAGTAATAAAATGAGGGAATCAAATGTTAAGTGACATCAAATTGGAAGAGGAGATCGCGGCGATCGACCTGCTTGGCCCCGAGCCGTCCGACGAGCACAGCCGGGAACTCTACTATATGGGAAAACTCAGGAAACTGATCGCGGAAAGATCGGACCGGATCGGACGGCCCCTGACAGCCTGCACGGTCACCTTCGGCTGCCAGATGAACGCCAGGGATTCCGAGAAACTGATCGGCATCCTGATCGGCTCCGGATTTGCGCCCACCGAGTCGGAGGACGCGGATTTCGTGATCTTCAACACCTGTACGGTGAGAGACAACGCGGACCAGAGGACCTTCGGAAGGCTCGGACGCATCAGTCATCTCAAGAAAAAGAATCCCATGATGAAGGTCGCGATCTGCGGCTGTATGATGCAGGAGCCCGGAAATGTGGAGAAGGTCCGAAAAAGCTATCCCTTTGTGGACCTGATCTTCGGAACCCACAATATTTACCGCTTCGCGCAGTATCTCTATGAGGTCTACAGCTCGGACCGCAAGGTGACACAGATCTGGGATAAGACCGATCAGATCGTGGAAAACCTGCCCGTGGAGAGAAAATATCCCTATAAGTCGGGCATCAATATCATGTTCGGGTGCGACAATTTCTGCAGCTACTGCATCGTTCCTTATGTCAGAGGGCGGGAGCGGAGCAGGGAGCCCCGGGAGATCTTAAGAGAGGCGGAGAGCCTTGCGGCGGACGGCGTCACGGAAGTCATGCTTTTGGGACAAAACGTCAACTCCTACGGAAAGGGGCTGGAAAATCCGATCGGCTTTGCGGAGCTCTTAAATGAAGTGTGCAAGGTGGAGGGACTTCGCCGCGTGCGCTTTATGACGCCGCATCCCAAGGATTTTTCCCCGGACGTGATCCGGGTCATCAAAGAGAACCCGAAAGCCGCAAGGCATGTCCATCTTCCTCTTCAGAGCGGGTCGGACCGGATCCTTCGGAAGATGAACCGCCACTATACCAAGGAGCAGTTCATCGAGCTGGCGCAGAGGATCCGGCGGGAAATCCCCGACGTGTCCATCACGACCGACATCATCGTCGGATTTCCGGGAGAGACAGCGGAAGATATAGAGGATACGCTTGACGTCATCGGGCGCGTGGGTTTTGACAATGCTTATACCTTTATTTACTCGCCCAGAAGGGGGACGCCCGCTGCCCGTATGGAAAACCAGGTGCCGCCGGAGGAAGTGAAGATCAATTTTGACAAGGTTCTGTCTGCCGTCCAGAGAAACGCGAGAATGCGCTCCGGCGCGCTCACAGGGCGTGTGATGGAAGGACTCGTCGAGGAGGTCAATTCCCAGAAGGAGGGCTACGTGACCTGCCGCCTTTCCAACAATATGATCGTGCACATTCCCGGTGACGCCTCTATGATCGGAAACTATCTCCCCGTTCTTCTTGAGGAGTGCCGCGGCTTTTACTATTTTGGCAGGGCCCTGGAGAAAGGTACGGAAAGTAAGGACAGAAACGAAGGTAATGAATGAGTATTAAGCTGGAAGAACAGGACTTATCCAAACTGAGTCCCATGATGCAGCACTATCTGCAGACAAAGCGGGAATATCCCGGCTGCATACTGTTTTACCGTCTCGGGGACTTCTATGAAATGTTCTTCGAAGACGCGGAGATCGTATCGAGGGAACTGGAACTTACCCTCACGGGAAAGAGCTGCGGGCTCCCCGAGAGGGCGCCCATGTGCGGCGTTCCCTACCACGCCGTGGACAGCTATCTGACCCGCCTTGTGGAAAAGGGCTACCGGGCCGCGATCTGCGAGCAGGTGGAGGATCCCCGCACCGCAAAGGGCATGGTAAAGAGAGAAGTCGTGAGGATCGTGACGCCCGGGACCAATCTCGATATGGAGTCCATCGACGAGGGAAAGAACAATTTTATCTTCTGCATCCTCTACGGGCAGCAGGGAAAGAGCGGGATTTCCGTCGCGGATGTGACAACAGGCGAGTTCTTTATGACAGAGTCCGAGGGGGACAGAAAGATCTATGACGAGATCATCCGCTATTCCCCTTCCGAGATCATCTGCAACGAGGGATTTATGCTCTCCGGCATAGACCTTCGGGACCTTCAGGACCGGATGGGCATTGTCATTAACACGCTCGGCCATCACTATTTTGACGAGGGGCCCGCTGCCGAAGTCCTCAAAAAGCATTTCCGTGTGTCGAGCCTGATCGCGCTCGGGATGGAGGACAAGAGGGCCGGAAGCACGGCGGCCGGCGCGCTCCTTCGCTATCTCTACGACACGCAGAAAAATTCCCTCTCCAACATCACCGGGATCAGCGTCTACGCGTCCGGCAAATACATGCTTCTGGACAGTTCCACGAGGAGGAACCTTGAGCTTACGGAGACCATGCGCGAAAAGAAAAAGCGCGGATCGCTCATGTGGGTGCTGGACAGGACCTGCACGGCCATGGGCGCCAGAAGACTTCACCAGATGATCGAGCAGCCCCTCATCGACGCGGAACTGATCCGGGAGAGGCTCGACGCGGTCGAGAGCCTTTGTCAAAATACAGTGGACAGGGACGAGATCCGCGAATATCTGCAGCCTGTCTATGACCTGGAGCGCCTGATGACCCGCGTAAGCTACGGGTCGGCCAATCCCAGGGACCTCATCGCGCTCCGAAGATCTCTTAAGATGTTCGCGCCCATCCGCCAGGTGCTCTCTGACTTCGAGGGCGGGCTTCTTGAAAAGCTGCGGGACGACATGGAGGATTTCGACTTTCTCGTCGACCTTCTTGAGAGGTCCATTGAAGACGAGCCCCCGATCCAGGTCCGGGAAGGCGGAATGATCAAGGCGGGGTTTGATGAGGACATCGACAGGCTCCGGGAGGCCAAGACCCAGGGAAGGCAGTGGCTTATGAACCTCGAAGCGGAGGATCAGGAGCGGACCGGCATCAGGAACCTGAAGATCAAATACAACAAGGTATTCGGCTACTACTTCGAAGTGACCAACTCCTTCAAGAATCTGGTCCCAAAGGACTACCAGAGAAAGCAGACCCTGGTGGGAGCTGAGCGCTATACTTCCGATAAGTTGAAGTCTCTCGAGGACACGATCCT
>DLYC01000179.1:0-2755 GCA_003447895.1 Lachnospiraceae bacterium
TGGATCATTGTAGATTCTGATGAAAAGTCTTACCGAAATACCTAAAACCGGAAAGGCCCATGGGAACAGAATCCTCAAAAGCATCCGCAGTGCCTAAACCTGCCGCCGAATGGCATGAAAGGCAGAAAAGGTTGGAGACTATTTTGACATTTTGCACTATATACCTAATTCAAGGCTCACTGCGCGAGCCGCTTCGCTCAAATTCAAGGCTCACTGCGCTGAGTCACTGCTCCGCATGCAGGTTTCCTGAAAGGCAATAATCTTCTCCATGTCCTTATGCCCTATTGCCGTCCGCCGCGATGGAGAATACAATGATAAGAACGCGTGCAGAAAGAAAAGAGGATTACAAAGATGCGCTATTACTTTGCCCCCCTCGAGGGGATCACGGGATATGTTTACAGAAATGTCCACCACAGACATTTTCCGGGAACGGACCGCTACTACATGCCCTTTGTGGCGCCCAATTACACGAAACATTTCAAGACCCGCGAGAAGCAGGATGTGGCGCCGGAGAACAATACCGGCCTTACTGCCGTGCCGCAGGTTCTCTCCAACAAGGCGGACGAAGCCCTCTGGGCAATCTTTGAGCTTGCTGCTCTTGGCTATGAGGAAGTAAATCTAAACCTGGGCTGCCCCATGCCGACCGTGGCGCGCAAGAAAAAGGGCTCCGGCCTCCTGAAATACACGGACGAGCTGGACGCATATCTGGACGGCGTGTTCCGCGGAATTGAAGCGCGGACCTCCGACATGCCGCCGGTCCGGGTCAGCGTGAAGACGCGGCTCGGCACAGACAGCACAGACGAGGCGGACGCGCTGATCCGTATCTACAACCGCTATCCGATCAGCGAGCTCATCGTACACCCGCGGTGCCAAAAGGACCTGTACCGGGGAACGCCGGATCAGGAAGCTTTTCTGCACGTCTGGCAAAACAGCGTCAACCCCGTGGTTTACAACGGAGACATCCGGACACCGGAAGATGTGAAGAAGATCTGTAAGGCTTGTGAAGAGACGGTTGTGCATTCCGGCGATGCCGGGCAGCCCAATCGCGCAGTGATCGGACGCGACGGTACCGCAAAGGCGCCCGACCGCGCAGTGATCGGGCACAGCGGTACCGCAAAGATGCTCGACCGCGTCATGATCGGGCGAGGCCTTCTCGCCGATCCCTCTCTGGTCCGCCAGTGTCAGGGAGGAAGCCCCATCACCAATGAGGAATTAGCTGCATTTCACGAGGAACTGTACCAAAGATTTGATGAGACACTGCCCGGGACCAAGGTTGTTCTCAGCCACATGAAAGAGCTCTGGTTTTACATGGGAAATCTCTTTGCGGACGGAGAAAAGTATCTCAAGGAAATCCGAAGGGCGGGAAACCGGACCCAGTATGAAGCGGCAGTGCGAGTCATGCTGAGTGTTTGCAGCCTTAAGCGGTGAGTGAATTACCTTGCCGGACTTCTCTTTGATTTGCAATGATGGTCCCGTCGATCAGCGGCCTGGAAGGTTACAGAAGATTTAACGGCGCGGCGAAAAAAACAGGAATCCGAAGGATCGGATTCCTGTTTTTTTACTGCCGGTGGCGGTGCACTTATTTACAGTATTTTTGGCGATTCGCTGCTGTATTGCTGTAGAACTTGAACTTGCTCACACCTTTGGATATCGTGCATTTTTTGAGAAGCTGCGCGAATTTGCTTCTTGTTGTACGGCTGAGATTCCCATCCCGGTTCGTCTTCCAGGTCCTGTTGTATCGGCCCGAAAAATAGTAACCAATCGGCTTTTCATTGACAGGATTGACCGAGTGCTCTTTTTTGAGCAGGGTGATTGTTCTGACACCTTCCAACCGGGAAAAATACTCATTATAATAGATGTTCTTTCCCATCGGAGGATAGTCTCTTGTCCTGACCACGCCGGTCCCCGCATAATATCCGAGAAAGCCTTCGTAATCATTTCCGTTCATTACGCGGACGATCTTGCCTTTGGAGTAAGTAAATACGGCAAAGGCGCCTCTGTTTACAACGGGAATCTTTTTTTGGATGACCATTTCAGGGGTTCCGTCGCCATTCAGATCGGCCACAGCGAACTTTGTATTGGAAGATTTCACCTTTTCCCCTGCCAGGATGATCTGACTTTGGGAGAGGTACTTCTGGTAAGCGGTGACTGCCTTCTGCCTCTGTGTGGCGGCAAGTCCGTTTACCGTAGGCACAAGCATAGCAAAGGCCAGGGCGAACAGCATAATTCTTTTTAACTTCTGTGTGATTTTCCTCATTTCTTCTCCTTTTTTCGGGAGCTCCCATGATCCATACTGGAAGCTGTCTTTATTTCATGTGCTCATTGTACTTGTCAAAAGATTAAATCCTGTAAGTCAAATGTTACGCTGCGAGATCTTCCCGGTTTTGCAAAGACTGAAAAGGTTCTTCCCGGACATTTTTTTGTTTACAAACATTGTCCTTCCGACTATAATTGTTATGTTAGTTTGTTATGAACTGACGGAACAAAAGAAGTGTGCCGGCGTGTCGGAATTGGCAGACGAGACAGACTCAAAATCTGTTGTCCGCGAGGGCGTGTGGGTTCGAGTCCCACCGCCGGCAGTAAAAAACAGGGATCCGATTGATCGGACCCCTGTTTTTTTAGCTGCACAGTCAAATCCTCTTCGAACTTACTTCAGAAGCTTATTCCGGTTGGTCTTCGTGTTCCTGTAATAAGTGATCTTAGTCGGCAGTGTTCCGTTCGTGTAGTTTTTCATAAAGCTTCTGATTCTTGCCAC
>DLYC01000179.1:2890-11260 GCA_003447895.1 Lachnospiraceae bacterium
TTGCCGGCCGCATTATCTCTTACGATAAACTTATTCAGTTTTTTGATCATCGGACTTACGGCAATGTAAGCACATTTTTTCTTGTAGTATTTGGTCGGATAAGCGAAGTTCTCGAAAGTTCCGAACAGTCTGACCACTTTGCCGCCTCTGTAAGTCAGGACACTGTAGCAGTAACTGCTGTCATACACGACCAGTTCCGGAATGCTGTCTTTGTCGAGATAGATCAGGGAGAACTTGACGTCGGATGCCTTTGTTCCCCGGTAATTCTCGTGCTCTTCCGTTGCAATGTTAAAGAAGCTGGTGCCCTTGGGCACAACAAGGACCTTGCTCCCTGACAGCCACTTGTCATAGGCGTTGAGCGCTTTCTGCTTCTGGGTTACAGCCAGGCCGCTGATCGACGGGATCATCATTGCAAATACCAGTGCGATCAGGACGGCTCTTTTCAGTTTTTGTGAAAATCTCTTCATGATTTCCCCTCCTTTCATATTACCGCCATTATACACACACGTTTTCAAGTTATTTCGTGCATAGTTTATAAAAATTTAATGGTGCCAGGCACCATTAAATTTTTATAAACTGATCGGCCCTGCTATGCGTACAGCCTGTCGATCTCCGACTCCTGGTCCTCGTCGGGCGTCTCCCGCATGAAGCGGACCACGAACGGAACGCAGGTCACCGTCGTCAGAAGATCGGAGAACATCTGCGCACTCTGGATTCCCGTAATGCCCATAAAGAGCGGCAGGATCACAAGGAGCGGAATGTAGTAGAGGCCGCTTCTCAGAAGCGCGAGGAAGGAGGCCTCTTTACTTCGCCCGATGCTCTGGAACATCATGTTCGTAGTGACGCTGAACGGCTGCATAACGATCGCCACGCACTGAAACCGCAGCGCTTTCGCGCCGATCTCCACGACCTTCGGGTCATCCCGAAAGATCCGGACGATCGGCTCCGGAAACAGGAATCCGAAGAGGGCCAGAACGCCCAGGACGGCCATTCCCATTTTAACCGTAAAGAAGAAACTCTTCCGCAGCCTTGCGAATTTGCGCGCGCCGAAGTTGTAGGAAGAGACCGGCTGGAAGCCCTGCCCGAGGCCGATCATGGCCGAGCCGATGAACATCACAATGCGGCCCACGATCGCCATCGCCGCGATCGCCGCGTCGCCGTAGGGCATCGCGCAGTGATTGAGCGTGATCGTCGAGAGGCTGTTCAGCATCTGCCGGATCAGGCTCGGAAAGCCAACCCGCATGATGCTGAGCGTCACCGAGGGGTCGCCCGATCGATACCTGATCGAGAGGCGGCTGATGATCCTCTTACTGAACACCATGTAGAGAAGGATCCCGAAGCTGATATACTGCGAGATCGCCGTGGAGAGGCCCGCGCCGTCAATCCCAAGGCCCAGGCCGAACATCAGGATCGGGTCGCCGACCATATTGAGCACACCGCCCGTGACGAGGCCGAACATGGCGAGCACGGCCCGCCCCTCATACCGCATCACATTGTTGAGGACACAGCTCCCCACCAGCGCGGGGCCCGATATCAAAATATAGAACCCGTAATTTTTCGAAAAAGGGAGGATCGTATCCGAGCTCCCCATGATCCGCATCAGGGGCTCCAGCCCGATCAGGCCGCCGACAGCGATGACCACGCTGATCGCCATCGCATGAAAGAAGGCCGTCGAGAACAGCCTGTCCGCCGCCTCCCGGTCCCCCTCTCCCAGTCTCATGCTGATCTGGCTTCCCGCTCCGTGTCCCATCATAAAGCCAAAAGCCTGAAAGATCGACTGCACGCCGAGGACCACGCCGATCGCGGCGCTCGCGCTCGTCCCAAGCCGCCCCACAAAGTAGGCGTCCACAAGGTTATAGATCATCGTGATCATCATGCTGAAGATCGTCGGCACCGCGAGCCGCGGAATCAGCTTCTCCACCGGTGTCTTTACTAGTTTTTGATACTGCTGCTGTTCTTTCGTCATTCTTTTCGCCTTATTGTCCCGCGCTTCCGCGCCGGCCTTCCTTCCATCCGATCAGGTCTTTCACCACTTCCGACGCGATCAGAAGACCCGCTGCCGACGGCGTAAAGGCTGAGCTTCCCGGCACGTCCTTCCTGCCCGCTTCCGGGTCCGCGTCGATCTTTCCCAGGGGCCTCAACGGCTCCTCCTTCGAATAGACCACCTTGAGCTTTTTGACCCCTCTCTTTTTGAGCTCTCTTCGCATCACTCTCGCGAGAGGATCCACCGAAGTCCGGTAGATGTCCGCGACCTCGAACTTGGAGGGATCCAGTTTGTTGCCCGCTCCCATGCTGCTGATCACGGGAACGCCCGCCCTCTGTGCCTTCAGGATGATCTCGATCTTGGCCGTGACAGTGTCCACCGCGTCCACCACATAATCATACTTCGTAAAATCAAACTGATCCGCCGTCTCCGGAAGAAAGAAGCACCTGCGGCACACCACGTCCGCCTCCGGATGGATCTCATGGATCCTCTCTTCCATCACCTCTGTCTTCTCGCGGCCGATGGTCTTCCACGTCGCAATGATCTGCCGGTTGAGGTTGGTCACACTGACAACATCCCTGTCGACAAGTTCAAATGCGCCGATGCCGCTCCTTGCGAGCGCCTCCGCCACATAGCCGCCGACGCCCCCGACGCCGAAGATCGCCACCCTGCTGTTTTTTAATACCGTGAGCGCATCACTTCCGATGAGCAGCTCCGTCCTCTCAAACTGATTTTCCATCGCCTGCCTCCTGTCGCCGCGACTTCTCCCTCTGTATTTTCCGACTGACGCAAGTAATTGTACCATTTTTTGAGCACACAGGCACGAACTTGTGCTATACTGATTCCAGCAAAACGGCGGTTTTTATCTGACGTAAACCCCAATATTCTTTTGAAAACACAGGAGGTTTACATTGTTGAAGAAAACTACCGTTATTTTTGTGCTCATTTTTACACTGATCGCTGCATGCCTGTTCCAGGGCTGCAGCCGGAAACCGCAGAGCAGCGGGAGCTCCGCCCCGGGCGGTGCATCCGGCAGTGGTGAAAGTCCTGTCACGGGCGGCGCCGGCAGCGATAGCCAAAATCCCGCCCCGGGCGGCGCCACCAGCGACACCGGGCACGGCAAGCACTCCGGTGCCGCCATTCCGGATACGGACGAGTCAGCCGTCAGCGACTGGGGCACAGCGCCCGGCAAGACAGCGGGAGGTGAAGTTCCCGGTTCCGCCGAAAAGGAAACATCCGGCTCAGCGGATTACAGCGAGGTTCTCGTCGACCGGGACGATCTGTTTTTTGCCGTCAAGGAGGTAAAGGACGACGCGTCTTACGGCTACACCTGGAAAATCTATGTCGAGAACCGCACGGACAAGAACCTCATGTTCTCCTTCGAAAAGGTCTCGGTGAACGGCGTCATGTGCGATCCCTTCTGGGCCGAAGTGGTGACGGCCGGCCGGAAGGGCAACGCCGATGTCACATGGATGCGCGATGCCTTTGAGGCGCGCGGCATACAGGATGTTTATGAAGTAAATTTCATACTCAATGTCTACAATGACGACGATTATACAGAGATTCCTCTGATGCACGACCCCTTTACCGTCTTCCCGCTCGGCGAAGAGAAAGCGCTCGAGTCTGTCAAGGCCGACAGCGAGGCCCGCGCCGCTCTCTTTGGCGGAGAGAACAAGGTCCTTGTGGACAACGATACCTGTTCGATCATTGCGACCGGATTCGAGCCCGACAACGTATGGGGCTATGCGATGCACGTCTACCTGCAGAACAAATCCGGGGACGACCTGGTCTTTAGCGCGGAGAACGCCTCCCTCAACGGAATCATGTGCGATCCCTACTGGGCGGAGGTCGTCGTGGCAGGAAAATCCGCGGTTTCAACGATTCTCTGGGACAAATCCGCCCTCACCGAAAACGGGATTACACAAGTCAGCGAGATTTCTCTTCCGCTCAAAGTGTATTCGGATAAAAATATAGCGGAGCCCTACGTCGATGAGACCATTGAACTTAATCCGTGATCGCGCGTTTTTTCAATATTTTGACATCGAATCGGCCGGCCGTGATATGATAGCTGTAGTTTCAGTTAGTTGACCAAACGGAGGACCTTTTTTATGAAAAAAATTCTACTCGTGATCGATATGCAGAACGATTTCATAGATGGCGCCCTGGGCACATCGGAAGCCGTCAGCATCGTAGAGAACGTCAAGAACAAGATCCGCAGCTATCCCAAGGAGGATATTTTCGCAACGCGGGACACCCATACCGAGCGCTATTTGGACACGCAGGAAGGCAGGAACCTGCCGGTTCCCCACTGCATTCGCGGAACAGAGGGCTGGCAGATCCGGCCGGATATTGCGGAGCTCATCTATCCCGACCACGTCATCGACAAACCGACTTTCTGCAGCACGCAGCTCGCCAGACTCATGGAACTTTTGGAGAAACGGGAAAAGGACGGATTCGAGATCGAACTGATCGGTCTGTGCACAGATATCTGTGTCGTCTCCAATGCGCTCTATCTCAAGGCCACGCTCCCGGAAACACCGATTTCCTGCGACGCGTCCTGCTGCGCCGGCGTGACACCCCAAAAGCACGAAGCCGCGCTCGAAACGATGCGCTCCTGCCAGATCAAGGTTACAAATTGATCATTTTTCCGGGGTGCTGAATAAGTTACACAAATTGATATATTATCTTAGACGAAAAGAACCGGCTGTTTAGGGCAGCCGGTTCTTTTCATAGGGGATGTTTAATATTTAGGGGGGTAATTTATGAATGAAGCTTTGTATTGCTTACATGATGTATAGTACCATCTGCCCCCGGATGTATATAGATAATTTTTTGACAAACTTTAGGTCTTTTTTGACATTTTTTTGTCATTCCTGCTCATTCAGCTGTTCCCGCTCTTCGTCATCAAAGCTTGTATCGACGCGGTTACACCGGACCGCGCACCTTGTCTGTCCTCCGATATTACAGGTAAACAGCGTCATATCCCAATCCATTGTCGACTCTTTGTTGTTGGAATGGTTCTCGATCATCAGCTCCACGTCCGTGGGCTCCACGGTCTCGCGGTTTGCCACGATGTAATGGATCGTCATCCCCTCCACATTGGTAAAGTAGACATCCTCACCGATGTCCATCCACTTGATAGGGCTGAAATGCCTGGCAAAATTATGTCCGCAAATGACCATGTCATTCGAATAGTAAGATCCGGTAAAGAGGCACGGCGAAATCTTCAGCCTTGTGTAGTCCCATTCGCTCATGACCGGCAGCGTCAGGTTTTCACTGGGAATCTCCAGGATCCCGATATAGTCATAGCCGTCAATCGTCACGGTCGGCATCGGCGTGTTGGGATCTACGTAAGGAAGAACAGTCAGACTGTCGACGAATTTGTCTCCGATCTCCTTGGCAATTCCTTCCGCGATTTCATTGGAAGCATCTTCCGCCCTCTTTGCATCCCAAATATTGTATGCGGTGAGCACCAGCGCACCGACGATCAGAATGCATCCGAGGGCGATCATGAGATTTCCCGCTGTTCCCCGATTCCTGCTGTTCTTCTCTGTTTTCATAGCGAAACCTCTTTCCTCCGATCTTTATGCTTTTTCACTAAGATCTTAAGAAAACCAAACGCCCAGACCGCCGATTCCCGGCTGTCTGGGCATTATGATATACTGACAATTTACATCACGCTACATTGAGTAATTCATAATCTGCTCCGCATCAGCGGCTGCCGTTCTTTCTCTTGTTCACAACTCCGGCAACCAGAAGAAGTACTCCTGCCGCAGCGGCTGCGAATACCGGCCACCAAAGCTGGCCCGTCTGGGGAAGCTTCGGGGGGTGCGGCGGTTTATGCGGCGGTCTGTCCGGCTTCTCAGGAGGCGTAATGCCAACCTTTGCGGTTGCGTCCACATCGTAAATCAGTTTCCCGTCTGTCTCACGCATGGGAATCGTCACCAGGAAGGGAGCGACTGCGTACTTGTTCTCACCTGTTCCCGTTGCAGACTGCACGACCAAATACAGACCGACCTTAAGTCCGCCAAAAGAGATCTCGCCTTCGCTGTCTACGCTGGCCTTAGCAACAGATGCCGCGGCGCTGTTCTTCGCAATTCCCGACAGCTTCGAAGCCAGTTCTGCATTCATCTGCTCATCTGCTGTAGGAGCCGTGCCCGCCTCTGCAAAATCAGCGGTATAAGCAAACCGATACCCATTCTCTGTTACGACATCGGCCACTTTATATAAAGTAAACTCATTTTCCGACCCGATGGATTTCCCGTCTTTCGGATTCTTGAGGGTTACTGTAATGGAACCCTCAGCATTAAGATCGGGGAATTCCTTGTTCTCTGTCGCTGATGCCCCCATCGGCACTGCCAGTGACAGTACCATCACCGTGGCAACAGTTAAGGACAAGATTGAACTGATGCGTTTTCCCATTGTAGTCCTGAATCTATCGATTCCGCCAATTTTCATTATGATTCCTCACTTTCTCAAGCACTCAGAGAGATAGCGTATTACATAACTTCTCTTAATATTAACACAATTCTCGGCAAACTGTAAACATTTGCGAAATAACTTTGAAATATTTGTGTTTTACCTACTACATACGATAACACTTACTCACGCATATTTCCAGTTTATTTTCAATCTTTATGATTCTCTGTGCCAAAAAAGACCCTTTGGGCGCCGGATTCGATGCCGGCACTAAAAAACTCAGAGGCTGTTACGCCTCTGAGCTTTTCCTGAGTAATCTTACTCAAATCGCTTTATTGCGACATTATTTGGTCTTTTTACTTCTTCTCCTGCGGTCCTCAAGAAGTACCGCAAGTCCGATCGCTCCGATTCCGAACCCTCCGAACAGTACGCCCAGAGGAGCCTCGTCTCCGGTCTTATCTCTTGTCGTGTTGACGAACTTGATATCCTCTCCGGACTTGTCAGCCGTCGCGGTCATGGTTCCGTCGCCGTTATCCGTGACAGTCACAACTACCGTGTGGACCTTCTCGTCGTAGATGATACTTCTGTCGCTTCCCTTGACTTCCGAGATGCCGTACGTGAAGACTTTCTTCTTCTCACCGCCCAGGTCACTCAGCTTGTAAGTGATCGTGCCGAATGTGAAGTTTCCGTCTGCATCGTTCTCCGCCGAATCGACCCACTTGCCGTTCTCATCCATCATGACGAACTTGAACTGGCCGGCCTTCAGGTCTTTGCCCTTGAGTACCTTCACACCTCTGATCGTGATCGATGTCTCGACGTTCATCTGCTCGTTGACGAACTTCAGCGCGCCGCCGTTGTCGATCTTCTTCGTGACGCTCAGTGTTCCGTCGCCGTTGTCCGCGAGTGTGACTGTGACGGTATAAACTGTCTCGTCATACTTCACATCCGTATCGGTTCCGACTACTTCGTTCACTGTGTAGGTGATCGGGCTCTTGGCCAGGTCTTTCATACTGTAGGCAATCAGGTCAAACGAAGCATTTCCTGCCGCGTCATTCTTCTTGCTCTGCAGTACGTTTCCGTCCGCATCCTTGAGCTCGAAGGTGAACTCGCCGCCTGTGAGTACGCCGTTCTTGAAGGTCTTTTCCGCATCCAGCTTCAGAGTTCCTGCCGCGTCATATGCATTAGTAAATACATAATCGGTCGCTGCTGCCTCTCCTGTGCCCTCCGTCGCCTCGCCTTCAGAACCGGCGACTTCCGCTGTGATCGTTCCGTCTCCGTTATCTGTGACGACTACTTTGACTGTGTAGACCGTTCCGTCATAGGTGTATCCGCCATAGAGGAAAGTTCCGTCTCCGTTGTCTTTCGCTCCCTTAGGGATCACTTCATTGATGGTGTAGGTGTATGTCTTCGTGTCTGCGCCGCTGTATACGCCGGTCTCGGGATCTACATCGTAGATATCGTCCTGCGTGTACTTAATCGCGTCGAAGGTCACGCTTCCGTCCGCCGCGTTGGTCTTGGAATCGATCACGTTTCCGTCCGCATCCTTAAGTTCGAATGTGAACTGGCCCTCTTCGAGTGTTCTCTCCCCGAGAAGCTTCTTTTGGGCTTCGAGCGTGATCTCGCCCTTAGACTCGTAGGTGTTGTTCATCACAGCTTCCGCGATCCCGCCAACTGCGATCTCACCACTCGTGCCTGTATGCGTGCCTTGCTTATAGCCGGCAGGAAGAGGTGCCACCTCCGTGACGGTATAGGTTGTTCCCGCGGGCAGACCCGTGATCTCATAGACCTGGCCTGCTTTGAGCGTAGCTGTCACTTTTCCGTCAGCAACTGCTGCGTCCGTCGTCTCCTCGCCATTAAGTTTGGCCGGATAACTCCTGTCAAGCGTTGTGCCTTCGGGTGCTGTCAGTGCGATCTCGAAGTTAAACGCTTTGTCTGCAGCGGCAGTGCCCGTGACAACCTTCTCGATC
>DLYC01000289.1 GCA_003447895.1 Lachnospiraceae bacterium
CAGCGGAGACAGAAACTTCTTCCGAAGGCACTACACCTTCGACTGCGCCCAGCCCGGACGGAGACGGCTCGGACAGCAGTTCGGGCAGCGATCTTTTGTCAGACGACACAGAGTACACGAGCAGTGAGCTCGAAAAGGCCAAGAGAGAGCAGAAGGAGAACCTAAAGGAGCTTGAACTGGACCTCAGGGAGTCGGATATCAAGATCGCGCAGGCGGAGAGGGCTCTGGACAGCGGCGTGGTAAAGGCCAACATGAACGGCGAAGTCAGGTTTGTGGGAGACCCCAAAGCCCCGCCGACAGACGGAAGCGCTTTCCTGTCCCTGGCAGGCGCGGAAGGCCTGTATATCCGGAGCGGGATCAAGGAGAGCCTCTACGGGACCCTTAAGGTCGGAGATAAGGTAAATGTCGTCTCCTGGATGTCCGGCGGACGGTTTGAAGCGGAGATCAAGAGCATCTCCCCCTATCCGGATACAGAGGGAAATTACGGGGAGGAAGGGGAAACCTATTATCCTTTCACAGCGAGCGTCAGCGACGCGGACGCAAACCTCACAAACGGAGAATGGGTGGAAGTCACTTATGTGCGCGACACCGAGAAAACGGACACGGATTCCGGAACCCTGACGGTCATGAAGCCCTTTGTGAGGGAAGAGGGAAATCAGAAATATGTCTTTAAGCGCGATGAGAACGGACGCCTGAAAAAGCAGTATGTGGAGACGGGACTTTTGTCCGACGAAGGCTATGAGATCCTCTCCGGACTCACGGAATCTGACTGGATCGCTTTCCCTTACGGAAAGAACGTCAAGGAAGGGGCCGCGACCCGGGAGGGGGCTATCGACGAACTGTACAATTAGCGCATAGCGCCGCAAATATTGCGGATTGCATCGGAGAATTCGCCCTTGCGCATAGCGCCGCAAACAATGCGGATCGCATCGGAGAATTCGCCCTTGCGCATAGCGCTTTGGCATGGAGGTAAAGAATGGGTGAAAATATACGCCTTGCCCTGAAAGGGATATGGTCTCATAAGCTCAGGTCTGTCCTGACTATGCTCGGTGTGATCATCGGCATCGCATCGATCATAGCGATCGTATCGACGATCAAGGGAACCAATGAGCAGATCATGCAGAACCTGATCGGAGCGGGAAACAACAATGTGACGATCTCGATCACCCAGGGAGATTCCGATTACTGGATGGACAGCGGCCCGCCGGACAATATCATTCCGGTGACAGAGTCCCAGAAAAAGGAGATCTACGGGCTGGACTCTGTGGTGGATGCTTCTTTCTTTCTGAAGAGAAAGTATGCGGACGGGATCACCACGGGCATCAATTCGCTCTCGGGCGGAAGCCTGTTCGGAATCGACTCCCACTATCTTTCCACCGTCGGCCTTGTGGTCTACAAGGGGCGGCCATTTGTGGAGAGTGATTATACGGACTTTCATAAGGTCGCTCTTTTGGACGAAAAGGCCGCGCAGCTGCTCTACCCTGAGGCGGACCCGGTCGGCAGGGTTGTGGAGATCAAGGGGGAGCCGTTTACGATCGTGGGCCTTCTCAAAAAGGCGGATGCCTTCCAGCCGGTCATCGAGACGCTGCAGGACTACGAGACCTACAATCAGGAGGAGTACGGGCAGGTCTTTATACCGGATACGGACTGGCCGATCGTATTCAGCTTCGATGAGCCGCAGGACTGTGTGGCAAGGGCTGTGACGACCGAAAAGATGAGCGAGATGGGAAAGGCCGTCGAGAAGATCATGAAAAAATCCGTCAGCGCGGGCGCAGCCAGTGAAGACGCGGTCACCTATAAGGCGGAAGATCTTTTGGAAAAGGCGCGCAACAAGCAGGAGCTGGCCAACAGTACCAACAGCCTGCTGATCTGGATCGCGAGCATCGCGCTTCTCGTGGGCGGAATCGGAGTCATGAACATCATGCTGGTCTCGGTCACGGAGAGAACCAATGAGATCGGGCTCAAAAAAGCGCTGGGCGCAAGGAACAGCCGCATCCTGGTGCAGTTTCTGACAGAGGCGGTGGTCCTGACCAGCCTCGGCGGAATCATAGGTGTCATCTCCGGCATTATTCTCGCGGAAGTCATCTCAAGAGTCGCGGGAACGCCGGTGGCGATCAGTGTGCCGGCGATCGTGATCAGTGTCCTTTTCTCGATGGTGATCGGACTGGTCTTCGGATTTCTGCCGTCCGTGCAGGCGGCAAACCTCAATCCGATCGATGCGCTGAGGCGCGAGTGAAATCAAAAAGGCGAAGCCGCCGCACTGAGAATGATTCTTAGGGCGGCGGCTCTATTAATTTTTACAGGATTCCCTTGAGGTTGTTGAGAATTCCGGCGGCCACCTCAGGTTTGTTCATGGTGTAGACATGGATGTGGCCGCAGCCGTTGGCAATGAGGTCGATGATCTGGTGAGAGGCATAGAGGATGCCCGCCTGCTGCATGGCGGCCGGCGAGTCCCCGAAGCGGTCCGCCAGCGCCGTAAGTTCGGGCGGAATCACGCAGCCGGACAGCTGGATGGAGCGCTCCATCTGGCGGCGGCTGGTCACCGGCATGATGCCCGCGAGGATGGGAACGGTGACGCCCGCCTCCCGGAGCCGGTAGAGGTAGTTGTAGTAGATGGAGTTGTTAAAGAACATCTGGGTCGTCAGAAAATCGCAGCCCGCGTCCACTTTCTCCTTGATATGGCGGATATCTTCGTCCTTATTGGAAGCGTCCGGGTGCTTTTCCGGATAGCAGGCGCCGCCGATGCAGGCCTCCGGGTAGTCCTTTCGGATCTCCTCGACCAGCTGGACTGCGTGCTCGAAGTACCTGGGCGTGGGAAAGTCCATTCCCTCGGGAATATCCCCCCGAAGGGCCAGTATATTTTCGATGCCGGCCGCCTTGATCTTTTCGATCTGGTC
>DLYC01000209.1:0-2638 GCA_003447895.1 Lachnospiraceae bacterium
TCCGAGGAAGCCGCGGAAGCGGCGACAACCGGTGAGGCGGCAGCCGTGGAGGAACCGGAAGAACAGGCTCCCGGCGAAACGGAGCAAAGCTCTTATAACGGAGTTCTCTCCACATCCACCTTTACGACGGCCCGCCGGCTGGGCGGCTCTGTCAAGGAACTTCGGGCGGCCGTATCCGGGACCGCAGGATGGGTCAGGGAAAAATATAACAAAGAGCGGTTTGCCGAGGTAAATGCCAGGATGGATGAGCTCGAGGAGAAGCTGGAAGCGGAGATGGGAAGTCTTGGCGGTTCCTGGTCTTTATATTTCAAGCATCTGGATTCGGGCAGGACGATCGGGATCCGGGACCGGGAGCAGATGGTCGCGGCCAGCCTGATCAAGCTCTTTGTCGCAGGGGAATTCTTTACAGAGACGGAAGAGGGAATCCTGAGCGAAGAGAGCTACGGAAGTCTTCCGGACAGCATGATCAATGTGAGCGATAACGGCGCGGCGAACAGCCTGATCAATGCGGTCGGTATGGAGTCGGTCAATGAATTTGCGGCAAAGAACGGATATCCCGCGACAAAGCTGAACCGCCGCATGCTGGAGTGGAACGGCACGGAGAACTATACTTCCGCCGCTGACTGCGGAAAGATGCTCGAAGAAGTGCTGCGGGGCCAATATGTCAGTAAGAGGGCTTCGGAGAGGATCCTGACGGCCCTGAAAAACCAGGCGAGAACCGGAAAGATCCCCGCCGGTGTTCCGGAGGAGATCGAGACGGCTAATAAAACCGGGGAGCTGGACAATGTGGATAACGATGCGGCGATCGTGTGGTCCCCTTCCGGCACCTACATTCTGTGCATTATGAGCGCGAACAGCGGGTATCGGATCCCGGAGATCATCGCGCTCTCCCGGATGGTGTACAATACGATGAACGGCATCGAATGAGCGATTTCGAATGAGCGATCCCGAATGAACGGTCTCGAAGAAGTAAACAATTTGTGTGGAAACTGAGCGGAAGCTGCGTATACAATATCAGGTAACAAAAAAACGTAAAAATACGAAACAAACCTGAATTTATGGGAGGTAAAAAATGAGCGATATGATGGAAAACAAACTGAACGCGGAAGAGCTTGACGAAGTGACCGGCGGCATTGGAAAGGCACAGATTAATGTAAAGCCGATCACACCGATCTGGGTAAAGGTTACTTCTTCCACCCTCAGCTGCAGATACACGCCCAACGGCCCGATCGCGAAGATCTATGAGAGAGGCCACAAGCTCAAAGTCGACGGAATCACAAGCGACGGCGAGTGGTACAGACTTCTGATCAATGATCCCCGCGGCGGCACCTGCTACGCGTTCATCTACAAGAAATATACCGCGAAGGTCTGATCGGGATCCGCGCAGAGAAACACAGAGCGCTTCGGCTTCGAATAAAGAGCCGGGGCGCTCTTTTTGGGCGTAAAAGAGAGAAGGCAATCGGTGCAAAAGGGCAGACAGAATGTTATAATGGAAAATACCTATTTCATTCAGACAGAAAAAAAGAGAGGGGAAAAGAAACATGGATGCATTGAAAGGGATTGTGAAAAAATATTCGGAATCCAGCCTGATCGTGAGGATCGTGATCGGTCTTGTGGTCGGCGCGGTCCTCGGACTTACGCTTAAGAGCTGGACCTGGATCGGAATCTTGGGAAATCTGTTCGTCGGAGCGCTCCGAGCCGTAGCGCCTGTCCTTGTGTTTGTGCTGATCATCAGTGCGCTCAGTAAGGGGCAGAGCAAGCTGGACCGCAAATTCGGCCTTGTACTGTTCTTCTATATGTTCAGTACATTTCTTGCGGCGGCCGCAGCCGTGATCGCAAGCTTCCTGTTCCCGGTCACCATGAAACTGGGAGAAGCGGTTCAGTCCGACTCGGTTCCGCAGAACATCGGGGAAGTCCTTAGAAACCTTCTTATGAAGATGGTGGAGAATCCGGTGTCGGCTCTTGTAAACGGCAACTACATCGGAATCCTGTTCTGGGCCGCGGTACTGGGACTTGCCTTCAAGAAGTTTGCGGCTGAGAGCACACGCACCTTCCTGTCGGATACTTCGGAAGCCGTTTCCGCCGCTGTGCGCTGGATCATCAATCTGGCACCCTTCGGAATCTGCGGCCTGGTCTACACCACAGTAAGTGAGTACGGACTGGGGGCCTTTAAGGATTACGGTAAGCTCCTGGTCGTTCTCGTCGGCTGCATGATGTTCGTGGCGCTTGTGATCGACCCCTTCATCGCCTTTTTGTTCCTTCGCAGAAACCCTTATCCGCTCGTATTCAGATGCCTGCGTGAGAGCGGGATCACAGCATTCTTCACAAGAAGCAGCGCTGCGAATATCCCCGTGAACATGGAGCTGTGCGAGAAGCTGGGACTGGACCAGGATATGTATTCGGTGTCGATCCCGCTCGGGGCAACGATCAACATGGACGGCGCCGCAATCACGATCACGGTGATGACGCTGGCCGCCGCGCACACATTGGGAATCCAGGTGGATCTTCCCTCCGCGCTGGTACTCAGCGTTCTTTCCACGCTGGCAGCCTGCGGAGCTTCCGGTGTCGCGGGCGGATCTCTTCTTCTGATCCCCATGGCCTGCTCGCTCTTTGGCATCTCCAATGAGGTCGCCATGCA
>DLYC01000209.1:2714-3969 GCA_003447895.1 Lachnospiraceae bacterium
GTCGTCGGTGTCGGCTTCATCATTGGCGTCATTCAGGACAGTGTCGAGACGATGCTCAATTCTTCGGGCGATGTCATGTTCGCGGCGACGGCGGAGTATTCCACATGGATCAGGGAAGGCAGAGCGGACGATCTTCCCACCTTCCTCGGCGGAAAGAGACAGCTCGATATCTGACCGGAAAGGGCGGCGTATCCGCGGGGGGAGCGGACCCGCCCTGTGCTTTCGACATAGCGACCGGGTCAAAAAACAGACAAAAAGACGGTTTGGACTATTTTTTCGCAATGAATTGCCGGTTTGCCGTTGCGATTTTAGAAAACATGCATTATGATACATGTGCATTTTGTGGGGTGTAAAAGCCGAATATACGGCTATTATGCAGGAACAGCACTATTTTGGCAGCAGTGAGCTTGGAGCACATTTCGCAGTCGGAAAGCGAAGAGAGGAAGAAGAATGGCAGATTTTGAGAAAATTCTGAGGGAAACCAGTTATCCCGGCCGCGGCATCATGATCGGCAGGAGCGCGGACGGCGCGAAGGCAGTGACCGCTTACTTCATTATGGGAAGAAGCGCCAACAGCCGCAACCGTGTATTCGTCACAGAGGGCGAAGGAATCCGCACGGAAGCTTATGATCCTTCCAAGATGGAAGATCCCAGCCTGATCATTTACGCACCCGTAAGAGTCTACGGAAACAAGACCATCGTCACAAACGGCGACCAGACGGACACGATCTATGAGGGCCTTGATAAGCAGTATACGTTTGAACAGGCTCTTCGCAGCAGAGAATTTGAGCCCGACGCCCCCAACTACACACCCAGGATTTCCGGCGTTATGCATGTAGAGAAGGGCAAGTACAGCTATGCGATGTCCATCTTAAAGAGTGATCAGGGAGATCCTTCTTCCTGCCTGCGCTATACCTTCGCCTATGAGAATCCGAAGGCAGGCGAGGGACGCTTTATCTCTACGTATATGGGCGACGGAAACCCGCTTCCCAGTTTCGAGGGAGAGCCCAGGGCGCTTCTTCTCGATGAGACATTTACCGGCGATATCGATGTGTTCACAGACAGAGTCTGGGCTGCCCTCAATGAGGACAACAAAGTCTCTCTCTTTGTCCGCTTCATCGACATTGCTACCGGCAAATATGAGACCCGCATCGTCAATAAGAACCAATAAAGAAGGAGACCGCCATGAAAGAAATGCAACTCAAGTACGGATGTAATCCCAATCAGAAGCCTTCCCGCATTTATATGGAAGACGG
>DLYC01000209.1:4086-4714 GCA_003447895.1 Lachnospiraceae bacterium
AACGGCTGGCAGCTGGTGAGTGAGCTCAAGAAGGCGACCGGCAAGGTCGCGGCCACTTCCTTCAAGCATGTATCCCCCGCAGGCGCGGCGATCGGACTCCCGCTTACGGATGTGGAGAAGAAGATCTACTGGGTCGAGGATATGGGAGAACTCACTCCTATGGGAAGCGCTTACGCCCGCGCGCGCGGAGCTGACAGAATGTCTTCATTCGGCGATTTCATCTCTCTCTCCGACACATGTGATGTCTGCACCGCTAAACTGGTGTCCAGAGAGGTATCGGACGGAATCATCGCTCCCGACTATGAGCCCGAAGCGCTCGAGATCCTTAAGAAAAAGAAGAAGGGCAATTACTGTGTCCTCAAGATCAACCCTGATTACAAGCCCGCGGCGCTTGAGAAGAAGCAGGTGTTCGGCGTGACCTTTGAGCAGGGAAGAAATGAGCTCGTGATCGACGACGCTCTGTTTGCCAATATCGTAACAGAGAACAAGGAGCTTCCTCAGGCGGCACGCGACGATATGGCGATCGCCCTCATCACGCTCAAATATACACAGTCCAACTCTGTCTGCTATGTAAAGGGCGGACAGGCGATCGGAATCGGCGCCGGACAGCAGTCCAGAATTCACTGCA
>DLYC01000136.1 GCA_003447895.1 Lachnospiraceae bacterium
TCCTTCATGCAGGCGTAGTCGTTGGGCCCCGCCACCGACTTGATCCGGAACTTTCGGTAGTCGCTCCGCTTGGGCTTTCCCTTCTCGTAGACCACCATGGAGCCCACATTGGCAAAACCGCTGATGTTGGAGATGTCATACGCCTCCATGCGGTCCGCCTTGGGAAGCCCCAGAAGGTCGCGGATCTCCTTCACCGCGCCGATGGTCCGCCCCTCCTCGCGCTTAAGCCGCTCCCGGTCCTTGTCCAGGACCAGCCGCGCATTCGTGTTTGCAAGCTCGACCAGCTTCTCCTTCTGGCCCTTCACGGGCACCTTGATGCTGACTTTGCCGCCCCGGATGGCCGTGAGCCACTGCTCGAGGAGCTCCCGGTCGTCCACCTCGCAGGGCAGGATGATCTCCCTCGGGATCGAGGGCGTCCCCCCGTAGAACTGCTTGATGAACTCCGACAGAATGTCCGATTTTTTGCGCCCGGCCACATGCGTCATGTAGAAGTGCTCGCGCCCGATGAGCTTTCCGTCCCTTAGGAAGAACGTCTGCACGACGCCGTCCGAATCCGGGCTGGAATTGTCCACCGAAATTCCCAGAATATCGCGGTTTTCGCCGATATTCTCGGACATCTTCTGCTTCTGCGCCACCTGCTGCACGCTCGCGAGAAGGTCCCTGTAGCGGATCGCCTTCTCAAACTCCATGGCCTCCGACGCCTCGGTCATCTTCTCCGTCAGGTCCCGGATGATCGGGTCGTAGTGCCCCGACAGTAATTCCAGGGCCATGTCCACGCGCTTTCGGTAGTCCGCCTCCGACACCTCCCCGGTGCACGGCGCGCAGCACCGCTCCATGTGCAGGTTCAGGCACGGCCTCTCCTTTCCGAAGTCCCTCGGCAGCACTTTCGCGCAGTCCCTCAGTCCATACATCCGGTTTAACAGCTCGATCGTGCTCCTGACCGCCTGCGAACTCGTATACGGGCCAAAATATCGAGCCTTATCCTTCACCTGCCTCCTCGCAAAGAGGATCCTCGGGTAGGGCTCTCCCACGGTGACCTTGATATACGGATAGGTCTTGTCATCCTTTAGCATGGTGTTATATTTTGGCCGATGCTCCTTGATCAGATTGTTCTCCAGGATCAGCGCCTCAAGCTCGGAGTCCGTGACGATATACTCAAAGCGCTCGATCTGCTTGACCATCTGGTCGATCTGCGGACCTCTCCCAACGATCTTACGAAAATAAGAGCGGACGCGATTGTGGAGGTTCACGGCCTTTCCCACGTAGATAATCGCATCCCGCTCATCATGCATAATGTATACGCCCGGCTTGGGCGGCAGTTTCTTCAGTTCCTCCTGTACATTGAACATCAGTCCTGCTCACTTATTCCTTATAATGCAAGATCGGAAAAGCCTATTTTTCCCCAAATAAGCTTTTCCCGATCTGAAAATGAATGTTCACACTAAAGTTAATGACTGCTCAGCTCTTGAAAAACCGGTCCACGTCATCCAGCGGCACTTCCGAAAATCTTCCCTTTGGGCCGTCGGAGCCATTGTTTCCGTCGTCCTCGGAATCGTCGTCGGAGTCATCCTCCCCGACATCGCCGGACGTCTCGTCCGCGGGTGCCGCAGTGGCCGCGCTTGTCTCAGGGGCAGCCTTCTCAGGGACAGTCGTCTCAGGGACAGCAGCCTCAGGAGCAGTCGTCTCGGGAGCGCTTGTCTCAGGAACGGCGGTCTCAGAACCAGCCCTCTCATGGACAATTGTCTCATGGGCAATTGACTCGGGAACAGCCGTGCCTTCTACGGGCGCGGGCTTCTTGTTCTCGAAACTCAGCACGTTGAGCTCTTTTTTGTCACCGCCGCCTTCCTGCGCCTGCTTAGCGAGCTTCGCCTCGCTCTCGCGGTCCTCGTCTGTCATCATGCCCTTGGCCTTACGGTAGAGACGCATGAAGTCCTTTCCGGAGATGGTCTCTTCGCGGATCAGCTGCTCGGCGATCATGTCCATGGCGTCCATGTTCTCGGAGAGGATCTTCTTGGCTTCGTTGTAGCAGTTCTCCATGATCTTGCGGACTTCCTCGTCCACGGCCGCGGCCGTCACGTCGCTGCAGTTGAGGACGGCTCTACCCTCGAGATACTGGCTCTCGACAGTGGCAAGGCCCATGAGACCGAAGCGGTCGCTCATGCCGTACTGCGTGACCATGTTTCGGGCGATCGCCGTGGCGCGCTCGATATCGTTGGAGGCGCCGGTCGTGATGGTCTCAAACTTGAGCTCCTCCGCCGCGCGGCCGCCCAGAAGGCCGACGATCATGTCGTGGAGCTCGGCCTTGGTATTCAGGTATTTCTCCTCCTCGGGGACCTGCATGACATAGCCCAGAGCTCCCATGGTCCTGGGAACGATGGTGATCTTCTGCACGGGCTCGGAGTTTTTCTGCACGGCGCTGATCAGCGCGTGGCCGACCTCGTGGTAGGAGACGATGCGTCTTTCCTTCTGGTTCATGACGCGGTCCTTCTTCTCCTTGCCCACAAGGACCTGCTCCACAGCCTCAAAGAGGTCCTGCTGGTTTACATATTTGCGCTTGTTCTTAACCGCGTTGATCGCGGCCTCGTTGATCATGTTGGCGAGGTCCGAGCCCACGGCTCCGCTTGTCGCCAGCGCGATCTCTTCCAGATCCACGGACTCGTCCATCTTGACGTCCTTGGCATGCACTTTCAAAATAGCGACGCGGCCCTTGAGATCCGGCCTGTCCACAATGATTCTTCTGTCAAAGCGGCCCGGGCGGAGAAGTGCCTTGTCCAGGATCTCCGGCCTGTTGGTAGCGCCGATGACCAGAATACCCTTCGCGGCCTCAAATCCGTCCATCTCGGAGAGGAGCTGGTTGAGGGTCTGTTCTCTCTCCTCGTTTCCGCCGCCGTACTTGGAGTCGCGGCTCCGGCCGATGGCATCGATCTCATCGATGAAGATGATGCAGGGCGCGTTCTTGTTGGCTTCCTTGAAGAGGTCTCGGACACGGGATGCGCCGACACCGACGTACAGCTCGATGAAATCAGAGCCGGTCAGGGAGAAGAAGGGAACGTGCGCCTCGCCGGCGACTGCCTTGGCCAGCAATGTTTTGCCCGTGCCGGGAGGGCCTACGAGCAGGGCTCCCTTGGGGAGCTTCGCGCCGATCTTCACGTATTTGCCGGGATTGTGGAGAAAGTCCA
>DLYC01000073.1:0-3480 GCA_003447895.1 Lachnospiraceae bacterium
GTGCGTCTTGAGATTCTGAAGGCCGTAGATGACATGGCAGCCGGCTTTCTCAAGCTCCTTGGCCCAGACGATGTTGTTCTCCTCGTCAAAGCGGGCCTTCAGTTCCACGAGCACCGTGACCTGCTTTCCGTTCTCCGCGGCGCGGGCCAGCGCGGCGATGATCGGCGAATTGCCGCTCACGCGGTAGAGCGTCTGCTTGATCGCGAGGACGTCCGGATCGGCCGCTGCCGTGGCCACAAATCTCACGACGGGGTCGAAAGTCTGATAGGGATGATGCATGAAAATATCGCCCTTCCGGATCTGTTCGAAAATATCGCATCCGGGCATGAGCTCCGGAACCGGCTGGGGCTTGTCGTAGCGGTGCTCCCTGAGCTCCTCAAATCCCTCGATCCCATACGCCTTCATGAGGTAAGTGAGGTCCAGCGGCCCGTCTATCTCAAAGACAAAGTCCTTTTCAAGGGAGAGCTCTGTCATGAGGAGCTTTAAGAGCTGGGGATCGGTGCCCTTCTCCACCTCCAGGCGGATCGCGTCTCCCCGCTGGCGCTTTTTGAGCTGCTTTTTGATCTCTTCCAGAAGGTCTTCCGCCTCATCTTCTGCGAGGTCAAAGTCCGCGCTCCGCATGATCCTGTAGGGAGCCATGCACTTCACCTCGTAGTTGACAAAGAGCTTGGGAAGATATTTCCGGATCAGGTCCTCGAGAAGGACAAGGCGCCTGGGTTCCCCCTCTCCCGCGGGAAGAAGGAGGATTCTGGGAAGGACAGCGGGCACCTGCACGGTGGCAAACTCATATTTGACTTTGGCCGTCTTTCCGCCCTTTTTGGGCTTCTTGGAGGCCCCCAGGATCCCCGGCTTCTCAGTCTCTCTCCGGGTCAGAAGGGCGCCGATATTCAGGCTCTTGTTCCGGATCAGGGGGAAGGGCCTTGAGCTGTCCACCGCCATCGGCGTAAGGACCGGGAAAACCGTAGAGCTGAAGTAATCCTCCAGGTAGCGGACCTCCGCCTTGGAGAGGGTGTCGAGGTCCCGGACCATGAAGAGGCCCTGCTCCTCCAGCGCGGGGATCAGCTGCCTGTTGAGCGTCCAGTACTGCTGCTGCAGAAAAGAATGCGCCTCTTTCAGGACAGCGGACAGCTGTTCCTGCGCCGTCATGCCCGCGATATCCTTTTTCCGATAGCCGGCCTGCACCATGTCCTGCAGCGACGCGACCCGGACCATAAAGAATTCATCCAGGTTGGAGGCGGTGATACTGAGGAACTTAAGCCTCTCAAACAGCGGATTTTCTTTGTTTCTGGCTTCACTGAGGCACCGTCTGTCAAATTCGAGCCAGCTCAGTTCCCTGTTTATATAATACTGCGGATTTCTGAAATTAACGCTCTCTGCCATAACTCGCTATCCCTCCATGAATCTGCGGATCCCGCTCTTACTCTTCCTTAAACTCCCTCTGCCTGATCACAGGGCGCACGCTGAAAACTTCCTCGAAGAAACCGGCTCTTTTGTCAAACAGCCCTTTCTCCAGAGTGATGTCCTTTTTGGTGCTCACAGAGATCATGAGCCGTCCTTCCCTGTACCGGATCCGGACGTCCGTAAATTTCTTTTTGTGGGACCTGTCCAGTCCGTTGGCCAGTCTGAGAATTGCTGTGAGCTTGGTCACGATCATATAGTCGTCACGCGTCAGCTTCCCGGGATTTACCCTCTCCTCGTAGAATTCGAAGGTCCTGTGGTTAAAGCGGACGACATTGGCCACGATCTCCCTCTCCCGCTCCGAAAGGCCGATGATCTCGGTCGACATGATGATATTGTAGGAGCAGTCCGAGAGATTCTGCATACTGATATACTTGCCGCAGTCATGCAAAATAGCGCAGAGCCGGAGCAGAAGCCTCTCACGGGCTCCCATTCCGTGGATCCTGCGGATGCTGTCAAAGATTCCGAGCGCGATCAGTTCGAGCGTCTTTGCTCTCTCTTCGCTCCCCTTATAGCGTTTGGACGTCTGAAGGGCGCAGGTGAGAATGTCTTCCTCAAAGTCATGGACCGGAGGAATGTATTTTTTTCTGACCGCGTAGTCATAGACAATTCCGTCACACAGCGTGACATCGGAGATCCAGATCATGTCGGCCTTCATGGTCTTGGCGATGCATTTGACTATGGTGGCAGAGATCTGAAGGAGCGGGATCTTTTCGTCGGACAGGCCGAGCCGCCCGGACAGTTCAATGGGTGTCTGCTCCCTGAGGGTGTCCATAAAGGCCGCGAGAGAAGCCTGGTCGATAAATTCCGCCTGTCCCATGCTTCCCAGTGTCACATTGCCGGCCCCGGCAAAGTTTTTCCCGTTCCTTGCCGCGTCTGTCAGATAGTCGTCAATGATGATGATCCTGCTGATGTCCCGGTCCTTTAGATAGAGCTTTTTAAAGACCGACAGCTGCGTGTTGAACATCTCTTCGGTCAGGGCTTCATTGTGGACGGAACTCGCCCCGACGCGCTCGAGCTGCTCGCGAAGTCGCAGGACGCCAAGCCGGAGGTTCTGCGTCGCGCTGAGTTTGTCCTTCTCAAACAGAGAGATCTGAACGCTCCCGCCGCCTATGTCCACGATCGCCGCGGACTTCTCGAGGACGCGCCGGAAATACTCCCCCTTGGATGCAACAGATTTATAGTCCATAAACCGCTGCTCCGTGTTCTCGAGGATCTCAATGTGGATGCCGGTCTCCTGCTCAAGCTGCGAGAGAATGAGGGAGCTGTTCTTCAGTTCCCGGATCGCGCTTGTCGCATAGGCCCTGTAGGACTCCACTCCGTAATTGGCCATGATCTGCGCCGATTCCGTGAGTATCTTCTTGAGCTCTGCCAGATGGACCCTCGAGATCTTCCCCGTGTGATAGGTATCCGTACCGAGATCGATCATATGCCGCACATCGTCGATCTGACGGATCCCGTTCTTTTTGGACAACTCGAATATCTTCAGTTCATATACATAACTTCCTACATCAATAGCGCCGAACAGATGCACTGCCATGCCGGAACCCCCTCCTGCCGATTAATGCCGATGGCCTTGTAGTTTCACTGCCTGTCTGTTAGTATATCACCTTTTGTACCGCGTAATAAATGGTCTCAGGAATCCATTTTCAAAAGCTTTGCCGCCTGGTCTGCCGCGGTGAGGCTGTCCAGGATCTCATCGAGATCGCCGTTCATGACCGCGTCGAGCTTGTAGAGTGTGAGCTTGATCCTGTGGTCTGTGACGCGCCCCTGGGGGAAATTATAAGTTCGGATCTTCTCGGAGCGGTCCCCCGTGCCGATCTGGCTCCTTCTTAAGTCCGCCTCTTCATCGTGCCTCTTCTGAAGCTCGAGGTCGTAGAGCTTGGACCTTAAAAGCGCCCATGCCTTGGCCTTATTCTGGAGCTGGGACTTCTCTGTCTGGCTGTAGATCACGATACCCGTGGGATAGTGCGTAAGCCGCACGGCGGAATCGGTCGTGTTGACGCACTGTCCGCCGTTTCC
>DLYC01000073.1:3531-5865 GCA_003447895.1 Lachnospiraceae bacterium
CCGTTTCCGGAGGCGCGCATGACATCGATCCTCACATCCTTATCCGGGATATCGATCGTGATATCGTCATCCACTTCCGGCATCACAGCGACCGTGATCGTTGACGTGTGGATCCTTCCTCCCGATTCTGTGGCAGGGACGCGCTGCACCCTGTGCACGCCGCTCTCATATTTCATTCTCGAATAGGCCCCCTGGCCGCGGATCATAAAGCTCACGGACTTCATGCCGCCGATCCCGATCTCCTCATAGTCGAGGATCTCGGATTTCCAGCCGCGGCCCTCCGCGTAATGGACATACATCCTGTAAACTTCCGCGGCGAACAGAGCCGCCTCGTCGCCGCCGGCGCCCGCGCGGATCTCCACGATCACGTTCTTGTCATCGTTGGGATCTTTGGGCAGAAGAAGAATGCGGATCCTCTCTTCGAGCTCCGCCATTCTCTTTTTTGACTCCGCCATCTCTTCCTTGGCAAGGTCCCTCATCTCTTCGTCGCTCTCCTCTTCGAGCATCTCGAGAGACTCCTCGAGGGCGCGGCCGCATTCCCTGTATTCACCGTATGCCTCGACGAGAGGCATCAGGTCGCTCTGCTCCTTCATAAGGCTTCTGAAACGCTTCTGGTCGGAGGCAATCCCCGGACTGGCCAGTTCGTTCTGTATGTCCTCATAGTGAAACATCACGCTGTCAAGTTTTTCAAACATTCCTAAATCTCCGTAGCGCTGCAGGCAGCAGCCTTCATTAGCGATCTGTAAAGCTTCTTAGTCCCCGCACGACTCTGTCATTTCCGCCGTAATCCTTCATGACCCTGACATCGTAATAGCCGGACTCCCGCATGAGGAGAGCCACCGCCTCCGCCTGGTCATAGCCGATCTCCAGAAAGAGCATGCCGCCCCTTTCGAGGTGCTCTAAGGCGCCGGGAATGATCCTTCTGTAAAAATCCAGCCCGTCCTCTCCCCCGTCGAGCGAAAGGAGCGGTTCATGGTCCTTTACTTCCGGCGCAAGACCCGGGATGACCGACGACTGTATATAGGGCGGGTTTGATACGATCAGGTCAAAAGATTCCCCTTCCTTAAGTGCCCCGAACAGATCTCCCTGCCTCCACTCCGCCCTGTGCGTGAGACCGAGCCTTTCCGCGTTGTCGCGGGCAACGCGGAGCGCTTTTTCGGAGATGTCTGTTCCGACGCCCGTGGACCCCGAGGAATAATGGAGGAGACTCAGAAGTATGCAGCCGCTTCCGGTGCAGAGGTCGAGTATGCGCTCTCCGCCTGTCGTCTCCTTCATGATCTCCTCGACCAGGTTCTCCGTATCCTGTTCCGGGATCAGCACATCGCTGCTTACTCCGAAAGTGAGCCCCATGAAATCAGCCGCCCCCACAATATAGGCCAGGGGCTCCCTTCCGTATCTTCGAAGGATCAGCTCGTGATATTTTTCCACCTCATTGGCGGATACGATCCTGTCAGGCTCAAGAAGCATTGTCGATAGGGCCGTCCCGCAGACGTGTTCCAGAAGGAGCCTCGCCTCGAGCGATGCTTCCCGCTCTCTCTCACAGATCTCCACAAGAAGACCGGCTGCCTCCGTGATCAGCGCCTTGTAAGGGGCCTGTCCATAAGGTTTTTGTAAATACATTTATGCCTCCGCCTGTCCTTCGGTGAGTGTTTCCTTCGATAAGCTGAATTCCCGCTCCAGATAGCTTCTCCAGTCGAATACGGCTTCCACAGAGGCAATGCCGACTCTGAGCATATCATCATCCGGCTCTCCGGTCGTCATCAGCTGCATCCAGAGCCCGGGCTTGGAGATAAGCTGGATCACCGGATTGTCTGTCGTTCCCGCGAGCCGGATGATCTCATAGGAGATGCCGGAGATCACAGGGATCAGCAGGATGCGGAGCACGATGCGCATGAGATGGCTGTCCGTTCTGATAAAGAAGAACAGGATGATACTGACCAGCATGACAAACATCGTAAAGCTGCTTCCGCAGCGCTTGTGGAGCCTTGTGCTCTTTCTCGCGTTCTCCACGGTGAGCGGAAGCCCGCTCTCGAGGCAGTTGATACACTTGTGCTCGGCTCCATGGTACTGATAGAGTCTCCGGATGTCCTTCATCGCCGTGATCGCCCTGATATAGATCAAAAAGATGGCAAGGCGAAGAATTCCTTCGATGATGACCAGAAGGTTGGAATTTCCGAGCCGGGCGCTCAGAAAATTGGCGGCTCCGTAGGGGAGCAGGATAAAAAGCCCCACCGCGATGACCATGGAAAGGACCATGATCACTCCCGTGATGATCTTCTCCCTGGCGGGATCTGTATTTTCGGCCTCATCGGGATCGTACATGGAGGCGGACAG
>DLYC01000123.1 GCA_003447895.1 Lachnospiraceae bacterium
GCCCGCAGCATTTCAAGGCTCACAACGGTCGTCCCGTATTCACAGAGGATAATGTCGTCGATATCAAATCCCGATCCGTCCCGGTAGATGAATACGGTTCCGAGCCTCTCTCCTGCGATCTCGATCGGGGCTATGATTCCGGTGTAGTCGCAGTCCGGCTCTTCCACAAAGCCGAGTGTTCCCAGATTCACATTCTCATTGGTGGAGAGCACCCCGAGAAAACGGTCATTGAGCGCCTTGTCGATAAATGTGCCGACCTGATCGGTGATCAGGTCCCCGAGGACCGGAATCGGGCTGTATTCGCCGACACCCAGGACTTTCCCCTTCTTACTGATGACAAGGATATTGGATTCAAGGACGCTGCTCATCACTTTACAGATATCATTAAATACCACTTTTCCCGTGTCATTGTTGTGGAGCAGTCTCTCAATTTTTCTGGTGTTGTCCAAAAGTTTCACATTGCCGATTGTCTGTTTGACCATATCAATCCTCATTCCTCGGGTTTATTCTCCATATAACCGCAGTCTCTGTTCTCGCAGACCAGCTTGCTGCCCTTGATGAGCATCACGCCGCCGCACTTGGGACACCTTTTGTCCGAAGGTCTCTGCCAGCTCATGTAATCGCACTCGGGATTTCCCATGCAGCCGTAATATTTGCGGCCTTTCTTGGTCTTTTTGACAACGATGTCCTTGCCGCACCGCGGGCACTGAACGCCGATCTTTTCATAATAAGGTTTTGTGTTGTGACACTCGGGGAAACCGGGGCAGGCAAGGAATTTTCCGTGCGGCCCGTACTTGATGACCATCTTTCTCCCGCAGTTCTCGCAGACTTCGTCCGTCTCCTCATCCGCGATCTTGACCTTTTCAAGATCGATCTCGGCCTGTTTGACGGCTTCATCCAGATCCGGGTAGAAGTTTCGGATCACTGTCTTCCATTTGACGTTTCCGTCCGCGACTCCGTCGAGAAGTCCTTCCATCTGCGCCGTAAAGTCGGGATCTACAATTGAAGGAAACGCCTTCTTCATCATGGAATTGACCACTTCGCCGAGCTCTGTCATATAGAGGTTCTTGTCCTCCTTGACGATATAATGCCTTGCGAGAATGGTTGTGATCGTGGGCGCGTAGGTACTGGGGCGTCCGATCCCCTGCTCCTCAAGCGCCTTTACCAGGGAAGCCTCGGTATAGTGAGGCGCCGGCTGCGTAAAGTGCTGCTTGGAATCGAATTCCACGAGGGAGAGCCTGCTGTCCTTGTCGAGGCTGCTTCCCAGGTCTGCCGTCTTTTCTTCGGGATCCTCCTGATTATAGACGCGAAGGAATCCGTCAAAGACCGGCTTGGAAGCCGACGCTGTAAAAATATAGCGCTCCGCGGCACTGATCCTGACCTGCATGTTCTGATATCGGGCAGCGCTCATCCTGCTCGCGAGAAACCGCTTCCAGATCAGCTGATAGAGACGGAACTGGTCTCTCGACAGGGAATCCTTGATGGAGGCGGGCAGAAGTCCGAGGTCCGTGGGACGGATGGCTTCATGCGCGTCCTGGATCTTCCCCTCACTCTTTGTGCTCTTCTCGCGGCGGAGAAGGTAGTCCTCACCGAACTGCTCTGTGATATAAGCCGCTGCCGAGGCCTGCGCTTCCTCGGAGACGCGGGTGCTGTCTGTTCTGAGATAGGTGATCAGCGCTACCGTGCCGCTCCCCTTGATCTCCACGCCCTCGTAGAGCTGCTGCGCGATGCGCATCGTCTTCTGGGTGGAAAAATTGAGCGCCCTGCTCGCTTCCTGCTGAAGCGTGGAAGTCGTGAAAGGAAGAGGTGATTTTCTGCTTCTCTCCGTGATCCTGACCTCGGACACTTCGAACGCGGCGCCCTCAAGGGCCTCCGTGATCTTCTTTACATCCTCTTCTCTCTCGAGATCCGCTTTTACGAGGCGGCCGTCCTTATCCGACAGTCTTCCGTAATAATGCACGGTCACCGGTTTCTTCTGTCCCGCGACTTCCAGGACAGCGTCGAGCGTCCAGTACTCCTTGGGGATGAACGCCGCGATCTCCTCCTCCCGGTCTCCGATCATTCTCAGGGCGACCGACTGGACTCTTCCCGCGGAGAGGCCTCTCTTGACCTTCTCCCAGAGAAGCGGTGAGATCCGATATCCCACGACCCTGTCCAGAATGCGTCTTGTCTGCTGCGCGTCCACGAGGTTCATGTCGATGCTTCTGGCATTTTTCAGGGACTCCGTGACGGCCTTCTTCGTGATCTCGTTGAAGGTGATCCTGTAGACCTCTTTGTCCTTGAGCTCATCCAGCTTCAGGGCCGCCACAAGATGCCAGGAGATCGCCTCTCCCTCGCGGTCAGGGTCCGTTGCCAGATAGATGCGGTCCGCTTTCCGGACCTTTTTCCTGAGCTCTGCCAAAAGCTCGCCTTTGCCCCGGATCGTAATATATTTTGGCTCATAGTCATTTTCGACTTCAATTCCCATCCTGCTCTTGGGAAGGTCTCTCACATGGCCGTAACTTGCCATGACTTCGTAATTGGAGCCGAGAAACTTCTTGATCGTCTTAACTTTGGCGGGTGACTCCACAATTACAAGATTATGTTTGCGCCCTCGTGCTGCTGCCATTTCTACCTCTTATTACATATGGATTGTCATCTGTGTGACGCGCATCTGCAATGATACAGACAAACTTCGGGTACTATACCATACCCCGATGACAATTTGCAAGACAATTTTCAAACAGTTAAATGTTTCCGCGAAAGAGCTTTCGCTTCCTCCCGATCATCTCATCGATGTGGTCCATATAGACGGCCACTTCCTTGGCGTCATCGCATCTCTCTATGCGTCCGCCCGGGAAAACGCCCTTGGAAATGCTTCCCGCGCCGAGCGCCATGATCGACTGCTTTTCTTCCATGATCAGGATGTTATAGATCCCCGCCTTGCCGTCCCTGGCGTAGCCCACATTTTCAAAGTTTCCGGACATGTTCTTCTGCCTGTACAGGTAGTAGGGATGCATATCCATCAGCGCCGCGCCGCGGGCCGCGATCTTCATGCTCTCATCTGTATTATTGATCGAGGAGTACCCGTTCTTCTCGATCCACTTCTGAAGTTTGGAGGCCCTCTTTACGGCCAGAGAGTGCACTGTCAGGTCATCCGGGTTCAGGTCCCTGATCACATCGATGGTGTACTTCACATCTTCTTCATTCTCTCCGGGAAGGCCCAGGATGATATCCATATTGATATTGTCAAACCCGGCTTCCCTCGCGAGCCTGAAGGCCCTCTCCGTATCGGCCGCGCTGTGCTGCCTTCCGATCAGCCTGAGCGTCCTGTCCCGCATGGTCTGGGGATTGACACTGATCCGTCCCACACCGTTCTCTTTGAGTACGGAGAGCTTCTCACGGCTGATGCTGTCGGGCCTTCCCGCTTCGACCGTGAATTCCTGCAGGTTCCCAAGGTCATAGTATTGTCTGATCATTCCGATCAGTCTCTGCAGCTGCGCGGGATCGAGCGTTGTGGGCGTTCCTCCTCCGATATAGAGCGTATCCAGGATCCTGCCCTCCATGAGACGGGCCCCCGCCTCCATTTCTTTCTCGAGCGCATCCAGGTACTCGTCCACTCTGTCCTTCCAGGAAGCGAGCGGAAAAGAAGTAAAAGAACAGTACAGGCAGGTCGTGGGGCAGAAAGGGATTCCGACGTAAAGGCTGTATCCGTTCTCGTAGTGGATATCCGCCAGGATCTTTCTCTCCCTGTCCGCGATTTCAGCGGCGAGCGCCGCTTTTTCCTCGCTTACAAGGTGTTCCCTCCTCATATACTCCGCCGCTTCCGAAACCGAGTCGCCGGCCCTCAGTCTCATCATCGCGATCTTGGTCGGGCGGATCCCGATCAGCTCTCCCCACGGAAGCTCCTCCCCCGTGAAGGAGGACAGCATCTCGTAGAGAAGGTGCTTGGCGGCGGTCTTAAGTTCCGCGCTCTTTTCATTGTAGAGAACGCCTTCCGGCGCCCGGATCACTCTCGTCACCGGTCCCGCGGGCAGTACGTTCACAACGGCGCCATTTGCGGCCCCGCTCTCTTTTGGCCCGTTCTCACCCTCTTGTGCGGTCCCGCTCTCATCGTCCGCGGGCGCGGCCTCCGGGAACAGTGTCATCTCCACACTGCTCTCACAAAACGTGACACGCAAAAAAGCCGGTTCAGGATATTTCCTAATGTCCGGCTCTCCGACAAACACTTTCACTGTCTCCCTGGGATAAAAGGCCTTCAGGAGAGAGTGAATCTCATATCTGTATAGTTCAATATTCTCGACGGCTATCATTTTCAGTTTCTTTGTTTACAGTTTCCTTACACAGTTACAAAATAATTATGTTTCTTCTCATATCCGATCGAAGTGGGACCGCCGTGCCCGGAATAGACCTGCGTGTTGTCAGGCAAAACATAGAGCTTGGTCCGGATGGAATCCACAAGGTCGTGCATATCCCCCGTGGGCAGGTCTGTTCTTCCCACGGACCCCTCAAACAGCGTATCCCCGCTCAGAAGGATCGGCTCATCCCCCGTCTCCTTCGCTTCTATATAATAGCAGCAGCTGCCTTCCGTATGGCCGGGCGTTGAGAGCATCGTGAGACGGATCCCTGCCTCCGTGACGCTCTCCCCGTCGATCAGGTAACGGTCAGCCGTCACTGTGCAGGACCTGTACTGGATCGAGGTGTTGAGCTCCGGGTCGAGAAGGAGTTCCTTCTCAAACGCGCTCGCGTAGACAGGTGCCCCGCTGGCCTTTCTGAGCGCTTCGACCCCGTAGATGTGGTCGAAATGTCCGTGGGTCAGAAAGATCGCCTTGACCGTGAGGCCCTGCTTCGTCAGTTCCTCGTAGAGCTCCTTTCCGTAATCCGCAGGGTCAAAGACAATTGTCTCCTTCTCTCCTTCTCTGTGAAGATAATAGAAATTGGTCTGGATCATCCCTACTACGTAGCATCCGAGCACGATTTTCTTCATTTTACACCTCCCGGCCCTTATCCGTTTGTGCGCTTGACCGCCTGTACGCCGCGTATGTTCTGGAGCCTGGAGCAGATCTCCCGAAGCTCCTCCACACTCTTTACTTCAAAGCTGATCGTCAGCGTTGCAATGCCGTGCTTACTGGTCATTGTATTTACTTTCAAAATATTGATGTCACGCTCAGAGAAGTTCTTTGTCACATCGTTCAAAAGGCCCGCTCTGTCATTTGCGTAAATATTGATCTCACAGACAAATCCGGCCTCTTTCTCGGCCTCCGCGCCGTCGATCCAGGAGGCTTCGATGATCCGGTCCCTGTTCTCGTCGCCCACATTGACAACGTTGACGCAGTCTGCCCTGTGGATCGAGACGCCCCTTCCCCGGGTGACAAATCCGACGATCTTATCTCCCGGAACGGGGTTGCAGCACTTGGAAAAGCGGACAGCCACATCGGTGATTCCCTTAACGACGATCGCATTCTGCCCTTTGCTGTGCATATGGGGCTTGTGCTCCGCGATCTCGCGGAGAACTTCCTCGTCGCTGAGCTGCTTCCTGTGGTCGGCTTCATAGAGCTCATGGAGCTTGTTGACGACCTGCCCCTCCTTGAGTCCGCCGTGTCCGATGGCCGCCAGGACAGCGTCCCACTCCCTGAACCCGTACTTTCTGAGGACCGCTTCCTTATATTCGGGTTTGAGCAGATCCGACAGCACGTAGCTCTTGTTCTTGGCGTAAGCGCTCATCAGCTCTCTTCCGCTGGCGATGTTTTCTTCCTTCATCTCCTTGCGGAACCACTGATTGATCTTGTTGCGGGTCGAGGCGCTCTTTACAATGCTGAGCCAGTCCGGGCTGGGTCCCTTGGAATTCTGGGACGTCATGATCTCGATGCGGTCGCCGTTGTGGATCCTGTAGTCGATATTGACCAGCTTTCCGTTTACGCGCGCGCCGATCATCCGGTTTCCGACCGCGGAGTGAATGGAATAGGCAAAGTCGATGGGCGTGGATCCCGCCGGCAGGTTCTTGACCTCCCCGCGCGGCGTAAAACAGTATACACTGTCCGAGAACAGGTCCAGGTCGCTCTTTAAGAGGTCCATGAACTCCTTGTTGTCGGACATCTCCATCTGCCACTCAAGGATCTGGCGGAGCCAGGTGAGCTTTTCCTCTTCCTTGTCCTCCGGTTTCTTGCCGTCCGACTGCTCCTTGTATTTCCAGTGGGCCGCAATACCGTATTCCGCCGCTCTGTGCATCTCAAAAGTGCGGATCTGGATCTCGAAGGGCTGTCCCGTGGGACCGATCAGTGTTGTGTGGAGCGACTGGTACTTGTTGGGCTTTGGCATGGCGATGTAATCCTTAAACCTGCCCGGGATCGGCTTATACATTTCGTGAATAATACCGAGCGCCGCGTAACAGTCCTTGACAGACTCCACAATGATCCTGACCGCAAACAGATCATAGATCTGGTCCAGCTCCTTATTCTGATTGACCATTTTCTTATAAATGCTGAAAAAGTGCTTGACGCGGCCGTCCACTCTGCCTTCAATACCGGCATCCTTGATATGCTTCTCGACTTCGACGGCAATTTCCCGGACGTATTTCTCTCTCTCCGATTTGCGCTGGGCGACTTTCTCGACGAGATCATAGTATACATCCGGCTTGAGATATTTCAAAGACAGGTCGTCCAGCTCCACCTTGATCATAGAGATCCCGAGCCTGGACGCGATCGGGGAATAGATATCGAGTGTTTCCTGCGCGATACGCGTCTGCTTCTCGGGCGGCATGTGGCCCAGGGTGCGCATATTGTGCAGGCGGTCAGCAAGCTTGATCAGGATGACCCTGATATCCTTGGCCATCGCAAGAAACATCTTTCGAAGGTTCCTCGCCTGGTTTTCCTGCTGAACCTGAGTCTTGTCGTGATAGTCACCTGACAGCTTGAGTTTTTCCAGTTTCGTGACGCCGTCTACAAGAAGCGCCACATCGGATCCGAACTGCTTCTCGATCTCCTCCCTGGTCAAAATAGTGTCTTCCACAACGTCGTGCAGAAGTCCGGCCGTAATCGTTTCCTTGTCAAGTTCCAGGTCGGCGAGGATCAGAGCGACATAGAGAGGATGAATAATATAAGGTTCACCGGACTTGCGCTTCTGTCCCTCGTGCGCTTTCCGTGCGACCTCATAGCCCTTCTCGATCAGGGAAATGTCATCAGAGGGATGATATCTCCGGACACGCTCAATAACGTCCGAATAGAGTTCTTCCGGACTGATATATTCACCTATATGCTCGAGTTGTCCTCGGTCGAATTCTTTAAAGGCTTTTTCTTCGATGTTGTCGGTCATCTCCGCGTCCGGTCCTTTCATACAAGACTGAATATCACTGTAAACTCTAAATTTTTTATAAAGTATTGCTATTATATGATTATTTAGTGTATTCGTCAAATACTGCCGTCTGATAATTGTTACTGTTTTCAAACAAAAATATTCAAAAAGGAACTGCCCGAAAGGGCAGTTCCCTGATCCAATTCCATATGTTGTTTGGCATTCACCGACCGGCAATGTATTCTTTCGATCGGTCCTCCGTCTCGTTCGGCATTCGCTGTCCGGACAGAACGATGGAATATTACATCATGCCGGCGCCGCCTGCGGGCATCGGAGGCATGGGCTCTTTGATCGTCGCGACGGCCGCTTCTGTTGTAAGGAAGCTGGAAGCGACGGATGTCGCGTTCTGAAGAGCGCTTCTGGAAACCTTGGCGGGATCCAGGATACCGGCCTCGATCATGTTGACATATTTCTCAGTGTATGCATCAAAGCCGATGCCCACCTCGGACTCCTTGACCTTGTTTACGATCACGGCGCCGCCAAGGCCTGCGTTCTCCGCGATCTGGTTCAGAGGAGCTTCCAGTGCCTTCAGAACGATCTGCGCGCCGGTCTTCTCATCGCCTTCAAGATCCTCAACTGCCTTCTCAACAGCCTTGGACGCGTGGATGTATGCGCTTCCGCCTCCGGGAATGATTCCTTCCTCGACCGCTGCACGGGTTGCGTTCAGAGCATCCTCCATGCGATATTTTGCCTCTTTCATCTCTGTCTCGGTCGCTGCGCCGACACGGATCACCGCTACGCCGCCTGCGAGCTTTGCAAGGCGCTCCTGGAGCTTTTCTCTGTCAAAGTCGGACTTGGTCTCTTCGATCTGTTTCTTGATCTGGGAGACGCGGGCTGCAAGGGTATCCTTGTCGCCGAGGCCGTCAACGATCACCGTATTTTCCTTGGCAACCTTGACGCTCTTTGCGCGGCCGAGCTGCTCCAGAGTGGCATCCTTGAGCTCAAGTCCGATGTCGGAGCTGATCACTGTGCCGCCTGTGAGGATCGCGATATCCTCAAGCATAGCCTTCCTTCTGTCGCCGTAGCCGGGTGCCTTTACAGCGACAACGCTGAAAGTTCCGCGGAGCTTGTTGACGATCAGAGTCGTGAGAGCTTCGCCCTCTACATCCTCAGCGATGATCAGGAGCTTCGCGCCCATCTTGACGATCTGCTCAAGAAGAGGAAGGATGTCCTGGATGGTGGAGATCTTCTTATCTGTGATCAGGATGTAGGGATCATCGAGGACCGCTTCCATCTTGTCCATATCGGTTGCCATATAAGCGCTGATATAGCCTCTGTCAAACTGCATGCCCTCGACGAGGTCGAGCTCTGTGAGCATTGTCTTGGACTCTTCAATTGTGATGACGCCGTCCTTGGAGACCTTCTCCATAGCATCGGCAACCATCTTTCCGACTTCTGCGTCGCCGGAAGAAATTGTCGCGACGTTCTCGATATGAGCCTTTCCGTTTACGGGAGTGCTCATCTCTCTGATCGCCTCAACTGCCGCGTCAGTCGCTTTCTTCATTCCCTTTCTGAGAACGATCGGGTTTGCGCCTGCCGCAAGGTTCTTCATACCCTCGTTGATCATGGCCTGTGCAAGAACTGTAGCGGTTGTCGTTCCGTCACCTGCGACATCGTTTGTCTTTGTCGCGACTTCCTTGACCAGCTGTGCACCCATGTTCTCGAAATTGTCCTCAAGCTCGATCTCCTTCGCGATCGTGACACCGTCGTTGGTGATCGTGGGAGCGCCATAGCTCTTGTCAAGGACTACATTTCTTCCCTTGGGTCCGAGTGTGATCTTTACTGTATCTGCAAGTTTGTTAATGCCGGCAGCCATTGCTACTCTGGCATCTGTTCCGTGTTTGAGATCCTTTGCCATTTTCTATTACCTCTTTTCTGATTGTTCGTTACCTGCCGCTTATGCGGCTTCCGGTTCGGCAGCCTGTTCCGGCTGACAGACCCTCTTACTCAATGATCGCGAGAATGTCATTCTGCCTGACGATAATATACTTTTCATCCTCCAGCTTTACTTCGGTTCCGGCATACTTGGAATAAATAACCTTGTCGCCGACCTTGACTTCCATCTTGACCTCTTTGCCGTCCACGACACCGCCGGGGCCTGCCGCGATCACTTCTGCCTGCTGAGGCTTTTCCTTCTCCTGGCCGGGAAGGACGATGCCAGACTTTGTGGTCATCTCTGCTTCAAGCTGCTTAAGAACGACTCTGTCTCCTAAAGGTACCAACTTCATGTTTTATGCCTCCTTTATACGTGCGGATTCAATCATTATTATGCTTGATCTCTCTGTAGTTGTTAGCACTCTTACTCATCGAGTGCTAACTCTAGTTGGTATAATAGTTTTATCCTCTCCCGATTGCAACCGTGAAAAACTTGCAGATATCTCTTGTTTTCTACTTTTTTCTCACTATTTATCTCTATATCTCTTTATTTCTCTTGTTTACCCACTTTCTGCGGTATATTTTGGCGGTCTGTGGGATCTGCAGCTTCCCGCTTCCATTCCTGTTTGCCATCCTGTTTGCATTTCCCATTTGACAGGCCTTCAGGGAACCGCGATCCTCAGGAAACCTTTTTTCTGCCCCCTCTTGCATAAGTCCTCCATTAGTGTTACATTATATGTAGTT
>DLYC01000160.1:0-1870 GCA_003447895.1 Lachnospiraceae bacterium
AATTTTTTTAAAATTTTTTTCAGGTGCCGGTTTCTTCCTGTCCGCGGCCTTCTCCGCCCCCTTTCGGGAACAGGTCCGGCCGCCGGATTATACTCAAACGATTACAGGAGGCCCGCCACAAACTGATCCACTTTCTTCATATCCTCAGTGGGCTCAAATCTGGCGACGACATTTCCGCTTCTGTCCACGGCAAACTTCGTGAAGTTCCACTTGATATCAGGATTGTTCTTGTAATCCTTATCGATCTTTTTGAGCATCGCCCCCATCGCCAGTGCCATGGGGCCCTTTCCGAAGCCCTTAAATCCCTGCTGGCTCTTCAAATAGGTGTACAGAGGCAGTTCGTTTTCCCCGTTGACTTCCGATTTCTTCATCTGGGGGAACTGTGTGTTGTACTTGAGTGTGCAGAACTGGTGGATCTCTTCATCCGTCTCAGGCGCCTGGCCCGCAAACTGGTTGCAGGGAATATCAATGATCTCAAATCCTCTGTCGTGGTACTTTTCATACATCTCCTCGAGAGGTTTGTAATGGGGTGTAAATCCGCAGCCTGTCGCCGTATTCACGATCAGGAGAACCTTCCCCTCATAGTCTTTCATCGAAACATCTTCACCGGTACCGCTCTTTATCACATAATCATAAATTCCCATCATAAACTCCTTTCGAGAACTTTTATTTTATTCAATTATATTTTGCACAACCGGTTTTGTCAATATCCTTTTACCGAAGTCCCCTTTCCTGCGCTATTTTGACCAGGGCCGCGATATTCGCCTTTTCCACATCGTTAAACCGGTCATTCTGATTGGCATCAAATTCCTCGGCAGGGATGGTTCCTTTGTACCAGCTCTTGCTCTCGAAGTAGCTCTTAAACTCTTCTCCCGTAAAGATCCGCCCTTTTTTGGCGTAGATCTCGTTGAGGGCGAAGATCACCTCTTTGTCTGTGAGAGCCTCAAGTTCGCTCTCGGAATACACCCTTGTAGAGCTCTCGGGAAGAATATAGTCGCCTGAGAGGACCTCCTGTTCCTCCTCGAGCTGCTTTCTCATCTCTTCCTGCTTTTCTTTTTCCTCCGCCTCTCTCTTTTGTCTTTCTTCTTTTCTTTTCTCAGCCTCTCTGGCAGCCTGCGCTTCCTCTTCCTCTTTCTCGGCCTGTTTCCTGGCCTCTTCCTCGGCTTCGCGCGCCGCCTGCTCCTCCCGTTCCTTCTTCTTCTCCTCTTCCATGGCCAGTCGGGCTTCCTCTTCCGCCTTCTTCTTTTCTTCCTGCGTCAGCTCTCCCGACGGCGCCCCGTTTCCGGATTCCTCCTTCGTATCGGGACTTCCGTAGATCGGGTGCGCGCCGCTGGAAAGAAAGCCGCTGTCCATCAGGACAAAGACAAAGGCGAGGAGCGTAAGGATGATGATGCCCCCCATGATGACCCCGAAGACACTTCCCTTTTTCTGCTGGCGGATGTCCGCCTTTTCTTCCCGGTCAATATCATCATTGGGTATATAATTTGAGTTCTGATTTCTCCGATCATTTGGATAGGGATTTCTGTTTTCTCTCATAAAGCACCCCGTCTTACATAATATCGAACAGGGAGATCTGGTTACTCTCGGGGAGGTCACCCAGAAGTCCCATATCATGCATCTTCTCAACGACAGTCTTGGGGACCTTGGTCCGGTTCCAGAAATCATCCCTGGAAATGAAAGGTCCGTCCTTGACCGCCTCTACAACCGCGTCAGCCGCCTTTTCTCCCATACCGTCAATGCTGGTAAGGGAAGGCATGATCTTTCCGTCGACGATCTTGCAGTTTCTGGATCCGGCCACTTTGATGTCGATCGGCGCGAATTCAATGCCTCTTGCGTACATTTCCCTCACGATCAGGCAGTCGTCCAATGT
>DLYC01000160.1:2041-7900 GCA_003447895.1 Lachnospiraceae bacterium
CTGTAATAGGCGGCGTAATAAGCCAGCGGATAAAAGACCTTGCAGTACGCGATACGGAGCGCCATCATTACGTAGGCCGCAGCGTGCGCTCTCGGGAACATGTACTTGATCTTGAGGCAGGACTCTATGTACCAGTCGGGGACACCTGCCGCTTCCATTGCGGCCTTCATCTCCGGCGTCAGTCCCTTTCCTTTTCGGACCGACTCCATCGTCTTAAAGGAGAGCGACTTGTCCATGTTCATTCCGATCAGGTACGACATGATATCGTCTCTGGTACAGATCGCGGTGGAAAGTGTCGCCTTCCCCTGCTGGATCAGCGACTGCGCGTTTCCCAGCCAGACGTCTGTGCCGTGGGACAGGCCGGATATGCGGACAAGCTCCGACATGGTCGTCGGTCTGGTGTCATCCAGCATTCCGATGACAAATTTGGTTCCGAATTCCGGAATTCCGAGCGAGCCGACGTCGATCCCGCCGTTCTCTTCCGGCGTGATACCCAGCGCCTTCGTCGAACTGAAGAGGCTCATGACTGTCGGATCGTCCAGCGGAATTTCCATGGGATCGAGCCCTGTGAGGTCCTGGAGCATTCTGATCATGGTGGGATCATCGTGTCCGAGAATATCGAGCTTTAACAGGTTGTGGTCGATCGAGTGGTAGTCAAAGTGGGTCGTGATGATATCCGTCGTCATATCGTTTGCCGGATGCTGAACCGGCGTAAACGTATTGATGTCTTCTCCGAGCGGCAGAACGACAATGCCGCCGGGATGCTGTCCCGTACTCCTCCTGATTCCCGTGCAGCCCTTCAGAAGGCGCTCGATCTCGCAGTTTCTCTTCACCGCGCCCCTTCGCTCGAAGTAGTTTTTCACATAGCCGTAGGCCGTCTTGTCCGCGACCGTCGCGATCGTTCCGGCCTTGAAAGTCTGCTCATGCCCGAAGATAACTTTGGTATAGGCATGCGCCTTACTCTGGTACTCTCCGGAGAAGTTGAGGTCAATATCGGGCTCCTTATCGCCCTTAAATCCGAGGAATGTCTCAAAGGGGATATCAAATCCGTCCTTCTTGAGGGGTTTCCCGCATCTGGGGCACATCTTGGGCGGCAGATCGATCCCGCATCTTCCGGCATAGGCCTTTACTTCCGGGGAGTCGAAATCCGAGTAGAAGCACTCTGTGCAGTAATAGTGGGGAGGAAGCGGATTGACTTCCGTGATTCCCGACATGGTCGCCACGAAGGAGGATCCGACCGATCCTCTCGAGCCGACGAGGTAGCCGTCCTCCACCGATTTCCACACCAGTTTCTGCGCGATGATATACATGACCGAGTAGCCGTTCTTAATGATCGATCCCAGTTCTCTCTGAAGTCTCGCCTCGACGATCTCCGGAAGCGGATCTCCGTACATGGAGTGGGCCTTGTGATAGCAGATCTCTGTCAGCGACTCGTCGGAATTGGGAATGACCGGCGGGCACTTATCGGGCCTTACAGGCGAGATCGCGTCGACCATGTCCGCGATCTTCTGCGTGTTTGTAATGACCACTTCCTCCGCCTTCCTGGCTCCCAGGTAAACGAACTCGGAGAGCATGTCTTCCGTTGTGCGAAGGTAGAGGGGGGCCGGCTCCTCTTCAGACATTCCCATCCCGTCCTGTATGATGCTTCGGTAGATCTCGTCCTCGGGATCGAGGAAATGCACGTCTCCCGTGGCCACGACCGGCTTTCCGAGCTGTTCCCCGAGCTTTACGATCCTTCGGTTCAGGTCCAGCAGGTCTTCTTCGGTCCGGATCTGCGGATACTTGGCCTGCATTTTGGGAGAATCCAGGAGGAACCGGTTGTTGTCCCTGGGCTGGATCTCCAGATAGTCATAGAAGTCGGCTATACCTGCCACCGTCTCGTCTCCCCGCTCATCGAGGAGGGCTTCGAACAGTTCACCGGACACGCAGGCGCTGCCCACGAGGATCCCTTCTCTGTGCTTCATCAGAAGGCTCTTCGGGATTCTCGGCTTTTTGAAGAAATATTTGAGGTGGGAATCGCTGATCATCGTATAGAGATTCACTCTTCCCGTATTGTTCTTTGCAAGAAGGACACAGTGATGTGTCCGGAGCCTTCGTATGACTTCCGGATTGTTATCGCTCATGTCATTGATCTTTTGCAATGTGTCGGCGCCGCTGTCCGCCAGCATCGGAAGTTCCTTCATGAAAATTCCGGCTGTGCATTCGGCGTCATCCACCGCTCTGTGGTGATTCTGGAGCGGAACTCCCAGAACCTTGGCTACCGCGTCCAGCGTATACTTGGCGTGTCCGGGAAGAAGCGCCCTGGACATACCGAGCGTATCCACTGTCGTAAAGGGGCAGGGAAGTCCCTGTCGCCTGCAGTTCTCCCTCACAAAGCTGATATCAAACCCGACGTTGTGACCGACCAGAACGCAGTCTTTGGAGAACTCAAGAAATCTCGGGAGCACCTTCCCGATCGTGTCGGCCCCCATTACCATGTCGTCATTGATCCCGGTCAGCTGCGTGATCCTGTAAGGGATCGGGATCTCGGGATTTACAAATTCCGAGAATCTCCCCGTGATCTTCCCGTTTTCGACCTTCACCGCGCCGAATTCTATGATCTTGTTCTTCTCCGGAGAAAAGCCTGTCGTCTCAAGGTCGAATACGACAAAGCTGTGGTCCGCCACGGAATCGTCAGGCGTTTCCTTCTCTCCGAACTCGACACTCTTTTTGAGGTCGTCCACCAGATAGCACTCCACGCCGTAGATGATCTTGAAGAATTTCTGAGGATCCGCCGGAGGAAGGCCCTCTTCCTTTCTCCTTTTGTTCTCCGCGGAAAGGAGCGCGTCCCGGACGTGATTGGCGTCCGGAAATGCCTGTACATTTCCGTGGTCGGTGATCGCGATCGCCGGCATTCCCCACTCATACGCTCTTTTGACAAGGTCCTTGCACTCGGAGACGCCGTCCATATCGCTCATCTTGGTGTGGCAGTGAAGTTCGACCCTCTTTCTTTCGGAATTGTCCTTTCTCTTCTCCGCGAATGCGGGGATCTTCATGATTCCCTGAATGGAGGATACGGACACCTCTTTGTCAAAGGAGTCAAAGAGGGCGTTTCCCTTGATCTTGACCCAGCTTCCGGGTTTCAGGCTCGCCAAAAGCTCGTCCGCAAGCACCGTTGGGACGAAGGTCTTACAGTATATGGAATCCGTCATGTCCGTGATCGAGAACTTGACGATGGACTTCTCGTTTCGTATATCTCTGCGGCTGCTGTCAAGGACGGTTCCCCGGACCACAACGCCGCCGATCTCTCCCACGATATCACTGATCGGGATGGAGTCCTCCATAAACTCCCTTCCGAAAATCACATCGGGGTTGGAGGAGCGGCTCAGGCTGAGCGGCGCTTTTCCCTGTCCTGCACCGCCTGTGCCGCGCCTTCCGCGCCTTCTTCCGCCCGCGGACCTCTCCTCGCTCTGCGCCCTGCTCTTCGTAAAGCTGAGCTTTTTCTCAGGGGACTTCTGCTCAGAGGCTCTGTCGTCCGAGAGCTTCTGCTCCTTCTGCGCGCCGCTTCGGATTCCGGACGCATCGGCCGGCCCGGGTCTCACCGTGATCGTGGAATAGACATCGGCGCTTTGTCCCATGATCTCCGCCTGGGACGGGTCACTGAGCGCGAACGCCGCCTCCGCTCCCTGAAGCGGGATGATGCGCCTTGTAAAGGTCTCTTTTTTCTTTTCTCGCTCCTCCAGCTCCACAGACAGATTGGCGTGAAGTCCGCACCTGTCGTTGAAGATCCTGTTCAGGGACTCCTCGAGCCGGTTCACCATACTCCTGCTCAGGCAGCTGTCCTCGAGAATGATGCGGATGTCCTCGTCACTCTCGTACTCCACTTTGGCATCCCGGAAGTAGTTCTCCAAAATGTGGGATACGCTTCCGATCTCGCTGCTCAGAGAGTCAAAATATTCATCCATCAGCTGTCTTGGCGTATACTGCGCGCTGAGGGAATAATGTTCTTCGATGTAAATTTCGGTCCCGTGCTCCCTGAAGATCTGCCTTGCAATTTCATCCTGCATCCTCAAAATGCGCTTTTTGTGGATCAGATGTCCCGAGTGGAGCACGATCTTGAGCCGCGTGTGCTCCCGGTTTGTGACAAGGCGCTCTATCTCGGTCTCACTGAAGTAGTCCTTAAGATCACTCTTTACATGAAGCGTGGGAAAAACATCAAAAAATAGTTTCATCGTAATCTCGTCCTCTTATCGTTATTCATTGGCATCAATGATTCAAGGCCCGCGAAGCGCTCCGCTCCGTCAAAGCATCTTGTCAAGTTCCTGTTTGAGGGCATCGAGAAGTTCGCCCTCCGGCATCTTGCGGATGATCTCGCCGCGCTTCATAAGAAGTCCTTCTCCGATTCCTCCCGCAATGCCCAGATCGGCTTCTCTCGCTTCGCCTGGTCCGTTCACAGCGCAGCCCATAACGGCCACTTTGATATTCAGCGGATAGTTCTGGACCATCGTCTCCACCTGATTGGCGAGGCCGATCAGGTCGATCTTGGTTCTGCCGCAGGTGGGACAGGAGACAACATCGATACCGCCCTTCCTTAGTCCCAGGGTGCGCAGGATCTGCCTGGCCGATTTGATCTCCTCCACCGGATCTCCCGTCAGGGATACGCGGATCGTGTCGCCGATCCCCTGATAGAGGATCACGCCGAGGCCGACGGCAGACTTGATATTGCCGCTCATGAGGGTTCCCGCCTCCGTGATACCGACATGAAGCGGATAATGGGATTTCTCTGCCAGTATCTCATGGGCGCGGATGCACATGAGAACGTCGGAGGATTTGATGCTGATGACGATCTGGTCGTATCCGCAGTCCTCGATCATCCCCACCTTGTCGAGCGCGCTCTCCACAAGGGCTTCCGCTGTGACGCCTCCGTATCTGGCCACCAGTTCCTTCTCCAGGGAGCCGCTGTTTACGCCCACACGGATCGGGATCTGCCTCTCGCGGGCACAGCGCACAACCTCTTCAATGCGCGCTTTTCCGCCGATGTTTCCGGGATTGATGCGGATCTTGTCCGCGCCGTTTTCGATTGCCGCGATTGCCATTCTGTAGTCGAAGTGAACGTCCGCCACGAGCGGAATGCTGATCTCTTTTTTGATCCTGCCGATCGCGGCGGCCGCGTCAGGATTGGGAACCGTGCAGCGGATGATCTCACATCCCGCCTGCTCCAGCCTGTGGATCTGCGAAACAGTCGCCTCCACATCTTCTGTCGGTGTATTTGTCATAGACTGGATGAGGACGGGATTTCCGCCGCCGATCACCCTGTCTCCGATCTTTATCGTCTTCGTGTTGTCTCTGTATGCCATTTCTTACCTTCCCCGCGCTTTCCCGAAAAGACGGGCAGCGCGCTGTCAATTTCTATTTTTTGTCTTATCTGAAAAAACGTGAAATGTCGTTGAACATTACCAGGACCATCAGGAGCGCAAGCGCCATAAAGCCCGCCAGATGCACCATTCCCTCTTTCTCGGGAGGGATCGGCTTTCCCCGGACCGCCTCAATGAGGAGAAAGACCAGCCGCCCGCCGTCCAGTGCGGGAAGCGGAAGGAGGTTGATGATCCCGAGGTTCACCGTTAGGAGCGTCGCAAGATTCAGGAGCGACATGATCACCGTCATCGCGCCGTACGGCGCAGCCTCGGTATAGGTGTCATTGACCGCCTGAACGACCCCCACAGGGCCCGAGACATCATCTTTGGAAAAGCGCCCCTTGAAGATCATCCCGAGCGATTTGAGCGTTGCCCTCACCCAGTATTCGATCTCGTAAAACCCGTATTGGAACACTTCGAGCCCCGCGCACTTATGGACCGCTCCGCCGCCCTGTATGCCTATGTA
>DLYC01000296.1:0-5353 GCA_003447895.1 Lachnospiraceae bacterium
CACCTCGGCACGGGAAACTACAACGACTCCACGGCAAAGCTGTATACCGATGTCGGCCTCATGACCTGCAGCGACCCCATCGGCGCCGACGCGACGGCCGTGTTCAATATGCTCTCGGGCTACTCTGAGCCCCGCTTTTGGAACAAACTGAGCCTTGCGCCCCTGTGGCTCAAGGACCGGTTTCTGTATCTGATCGAAAGGGAAGAGAAGCACGCGCTGAACAAAGAGACAGCGCACATCATCGCCAAGATGAACTCCCTTTGTGATCCCGACATCATCGAGGCGCTCTACAAGGCGAGCGCGGCCGGTGTGAAGATCGAACTGATCGTCAGGGGTATCTGCTGCCTGAGGCCGGGAATTCCCGGTGTCAGTGAAAATATAACGGTCCGGTCGATCGTCGGCAATTTCCTTGAGCACAGCAGGATCTACTACTTCGAAAACGGAGGGACCTCGGAAATCTATGCGGCCAGCGCGGACTGGATGCCCAGAAATCTCGACCGCCGCGTGGAGATCATGTTCCCCCTTCTCGACAGCGGGATCAAAAAGAAGGCGCTCCATATACTGACCCTTGAACTGGAGGACACCGTGAAGGCGCATATCATGCGAACGGACGGGACCTACGACCATGTGGACAGAAGAAACAAGGAGCTTGTCGACTCCCAGCTTCAGTTCTGCAAAGAGGCGGTAAAAGAGGCGGCCGCTCTGGGCACCGGACGCGACAACCGGACCTTTGTTCCGAGAGTTCCGCAGGAGTAAAAGGGCATTCTGAAGGGGCCGGTCCCCGTCAGAAAGACGGCAATATTTCTTAACATTTAAAGCGCTTTATGGTATTCTGAAAGAAATATGGGTACCGGTGCTTTCGATCACAGAAAGCTTCAGGGAAAAGGAAGGGGCGCAGTTATGACACAGGGCTTGGAAATCAAAAAATCACCCGCTAACCGCAAGACCGGCTATGAGTATGAAAAAGGGGCTAAATTTGTCGCGTATGTATCTTCATACACGAGAAGTAAGGGCGAGAAATACGGGATCCGTATTTATGACGTCGACATGGAGAACGGCTATCTCTATGAGAAGCAGCAGATCGAGATCTCAAACTCTTCTTATGTGACGATCTCCCATAACCGGAAATTTCTCTATTCCATCACGGACTTCGGAATTGAGGCGTACAAGATCGTACACGGAGGGAATCTTGAAAAGGTCAACATGGCTTCGATCAACGGAATGAGAGGCTCCTACCTGTCCACGGATTATGAGGACGAATTTCTCTTCGTCTCCGGCTATCACGACGGAAAGATCACGGTGCTCCGCCTCAATGAAGACGGCTCCGTGGGAAATATCTGCGATGAACTGTATCTGAAGGGGCTGGGCAGTATTGCGGAACGAAACTTCCGCCCGCATGTACAGTGCGTCAAGATGACAAGGGACAATCACTTCCTTCTGGCGGCCGATCTGGGAATGGACCATGTAAACGTGTATTCCCTCAACAGAAAGAACGGCCATATCAAGCAGTGCGCGATCCTTCACTCAGAACTGGAATCCGCCCCGAGGCATCTCAAGTTCTCCAAAGACGGACATTTCCTCTATGTGGTGCACGAGCTTAAGAATATCATTGATGTCTATTTCTATCACGAAGTAGATGGCGCTCCGGATTTTGAAAAGATCCAGACCGTATCGACGCTGAACGACTATCACGCTACGGGCTCTGCCGCGAGCGCGCTGAACTTTTCCTCGGACTTCAAGTACCTGGTGAGCTCCAATGCCGGAGATAACTCGGTCGTGATCTTCAGGATCGATCCTGACAACGGATATCTCTACAAGATCCTCTGTCTTCCGATCAGCGGAGAGTATCCCAAGGACGCCGCGCTGTTTCCCGACAACCGGCACCTGGTCTCCCTGAACCATGAGTCCAATACGATGACATTCTTTAATGTGGATCTCAAGAAGGGACTTCTTGTCATGCACGGCAAGGAGATCAAGGTTGACAAGCCCAACTGCATCATCTTCCATAAGCTCACGGGTGAGCAGGAGTGACGGGGAGGCCGGATCCGGAATACCGGCTGACGGACAGATAAGGAAAAGGTGATTTCGCGGCGCCGGTATCGGCGCCGCTCATTATTTGACAAACTTTAGGAAAACAACGAGGAAAAATGCGATGGCGAAAATGAAATATCAGGTGATCAGACAGGAGGGAAGGGCCAAGCGCGCCACAATGGACACGGTGCACGGAAGGATCGAGACGCCCGTCTTTATGAACGTCGCCACGGCAGGCGCCATCAAGGGCGGCCTCTCGGCGGATGATCTCAGAAGCATCGATACGCAGGTGGCCCTCTGCAACACCTATCACCTGCATGTAAGGCCCGGCGATGAAACGGTTTATAAACTGGGCGGCCTGCATCAGTTTATGCGCTGGGATAAGCCGATCCTGACCGATTCCGGCGGGTTTCAGGTCTTTTCTCTGGCGGATTTAAGAAAGATCAAAGAGGAGGGCGTACAGTTCCACTCCCATATAGACGGCGCCCGCATCTTCATGGGCCCCGAGGAGAGCATGCGGATCCAGTCGCATCTGGCCTCCACCATCGCCATGGCATTCGATGAGTGCCCGCCAAGCCACGCGGACAGGGAGTACGTGGAAAAGTCCGTCGCGCGGACCACAAGATGGCTGGACCGCTGTCAAAAGGAGATGAAGAGGCTGAACAGCCTTGAGGAGACAATCAACAGGGACCAGCTTCTCTTTGGGATCAACCAGGGAGCCGTTTATCCGGATATCAGGATCGAACACGCCCGGCAGATCACGGAAATGGAACTGGACGGCTACGCCGTGGGCGGACTGGCAGTCGGTGAGACGCATGAAGAGATGTATGAGATCCTCGACGCCGTGGTTCCCCACCTTCCAAAGGACAAGCCCACATATCTGATGGGAGTCGGCACTCCGCAGAATATACTCGAAGGCGTGGCAAGAGGCATTGATTTCTTTGACTGCGTATACCCGAGCAGAAACGGAAGGCACGGAAATCTCTACACCGGGAAGGGAACCGTCAGGATCAACAACGCCAGGTACGCGCTGGACCCAAGGCCCATCGAAGAGGGGTGCGGCTGCCCTGTCTGCCGGGGAGGCTACTCGAGAGCCTATATCAGGCACCTTGTAAAGGCCCAGGAGACGCTGGGGCTTCGCATGTGCGTCATGCACAATCTGTATTTTTACAATAACCTGATGACACAGATCCGGAAAGCCCTGGACGAGGGGCGCTTTGACTCCTTCAGGAGGGAGATGCTGGACAGGCTCTCGGGAGACGGGGACTGAATCGCCGCCGTCAAGGCGGAAATTATGGAAAATGTCGGATTTTGGCCTGAATTTGCGATGAATTTGTACTTTCCCGCGCTAAAATTGGATTGAAAAACCAATGATACTTGTTGTATCATATGTGATAACTGATTTAAAGCCGCCGAAAGGGCGGGATTGGAGGTTTCATACTATGAATGGTAATATGTTGACCGCGGCGAGCGGAACGTTGTTCACTCTGCTCTATGTCGTAGTGATCGTAGGCTTCTTCTATTTCTTCCTGATCAGACCTCAGAGAAAGGAACAGAAGGAAAAGCAGAATATGCTCAGTTCTCTCGCAGTCGGAGACAGCGTGCTCACTACAGCAGGTTTCTATGGTGTTGTCATCGATATGACTGAGGATACAGTCATTGTTGAATTCGGCAACAACAAGAACTGCCGGATTCCTATGCAGAAGGCGGCTATTGTACAGATCGAGAAGCCTGAGGACGCGCTTGAAGCGGCAAATGACAAATAATAGATGCTAAGTCTGGAGGCATGTGCAGGGCACATGCCTTCTCTTTGATATAAACGGAATGAAGAATGTGATTCAAATAACTCATCATTAAGATTAATTTTATTCATCGATAACAGAACCGATCGGAGGTGCAATTGTGAACAAAAAGATAGCAGTGATCGCAGGTGACGGGATCGGTCCCGAGATTGTCGCACAGGCGCGGAAGGTCCTGGATCAGGTCTGTGAGAAATACGGGCACTCCTTCACTTACACGGATGTCCTGATGGGCGGATGCTCGATCGACGCAAACGGCGTGCCGCTCACGGACGAGACGATTGAGATCTGCAAAAACAGCGACGCCGTTCTGATGGGTTCCATAGGCGGAGACGCAGCCACTTCTCCCTGGTACAAACTGGCGCCTGAGCTTCGCCCCGAAGCCGGCCTCTTAAAGCTCCGCAAATCCCTGAATCTTTACTGCAATTTAAGGCCCGCTTTTCTCTTTAAGGAACTGGCGGATTCCTGCCCGCTGGCGGCGAAGGAGGGCGGAAGGAATTTCGACCTCGTGATCTGCAGGGAGCTTACCGGCGGCCTGTATTTTGGCGACCGGTATACAAGAGAAGAAAACGGCGTCGTCACAGCGGTGGACACAGCGGTCTACAATGAGAACGAGATCCGAAGGATCGCGGTGAAGGCCTTCGAGATCGCCATGAAGCGCGGGAAGAGGGTGACAAGCGTCGATAAAGCGAATGTACTCGACACTTCCAGACTCTGGAGAAAAGTTGTGGCGGAAGTCGCGAAGGACTATCCGGAAGTGACACTCTCCAACATGCTGGTCGACAACTGCGCGATGCAGCTCGTCAAGGATCCGGAGCAGTTCGATGTGATCGTCACAGGCAACATGTTCGGCGATATCCTCTCTGATGAGGCGAGCATGATCACAGGGTCCATCGGAATGCTGTCATCGGCATCTCTAAGCGACGGAAGTTTCGGACTTTATGAGCCCAGCCACGGCAGCGCGCCGGACATCGCCGGACTCGGAATTGCAAATCCCATCGCGACGATCCTCTCGGCAGCGATGATGCTCCGGTACAGCTTCGGAATGCTCGAAGAGGCGGACGCTGTGGAGAACGCAGTGAAAAAGACACTGGAAGACGGCTTCAGAAGCGCGGATCTTATGCCGCGGGAAGGTGCGGACGGACTCGTCAGCCAGACCTGCGACGAGCTCGGCGACAGGATCTGCGAGAGGATCTGACGGGGCAGATAAAGGCAAAGGCCCGCATATCAACAGTTCATTATTAGATTTTTAATAAAAGGAGAGTAACCGAAAATGAAAAGTGACAGTGTTAAGAATGGTGTTTCTCAGGCTCCCCACAGAAGTCTCTTCAACGCTCTCGGCTATACGGAGGAAGAGAGAAGACGCCCGATGATCGGTATTGTCAGCTCCTACAATGAGATCGTTCCCGGCCATATGAACCTGGACAAGATCACAGAGGCCGTCAAGCTCGGCGTAGCAATGGCAGGCGGAATGCCCGTTGTCTTCCCTGCGATCGCTGTCTGCGACGGAATTGCCATGGGCC
>DLYC01000296.1:5426-7544 GCA_003447895.1 Lachnospiraceae bacterium
TCCCTGGTCACAAGAGACCTGATCGCCGACTCCACAGAGTGTATGGCAAAGGCGCACGGATTTGACGGGCTCGTCATGATCCCCAACTGCGACAAGAATGTCCCCGGGCTCCTCATGGCAGCCGCCCGCGTGAACGTTCCCACGATCTTTGTCTCCGGAGGCCCTATGCTGGCCGGCCGTATTGACGGAAGAAAGAGAAGCCTTTCCTCCATGTTTGAGGCGGTAGGCTCTGTTGCCGCAGGCAAAATGACAATGGAAAAACTTGCTGAGTATGAAGAGAAAGTCTGTCCGACCTGCGGTTCCTGCTCAGGCATGTACACTGCCAACTCCATGAACTGCCTCACGGAAGCCATCGGAATGGGACTTCAGGGCAACGGCACGATTCCCGCCGTTTACAGCGCGAGGATCCGTCTTGCCAAGCACGCCGGCATGAAGATCATGGAGCTTGTGGAAAAGAATATCCGCCCCAGAGATATCATGACCGAAAAGGCATTCATGAATGCCATGACAATGGACATGGCTCTTGGCTGCTCCACGAACACAATGCTTCACCTTCCCGCCATCGCGCATGAAGCCGGCGTGGAACTGAACATGGAGATCGCCAATCAGGTTTCCGACAGGACACCGAACCTGTGCCACCTGGCCCCCGCAGGCCCCACCTATATGGAGGACCTCAATGAGGCGGGCGGAATCTATGCCGTCATGAACGAACTCGCCAAGAAAGATCTTCTCGACCTCGATGTGATCACGGTTTCCGGAAAGACAATGCGTGAAAATATTGAGGGCTGCTATAACACCAATCCCGAGGTGATCCGCCCGATTGAGAATCCCTATATGCAGAACGGCGGCATCGCGGTACTGAAGGGCAACATCGCGCCCGACACGGGCATCGTCAAGAGAAGCGCGGTTCTTCCCGAGATGATGAAGCATGAGGGTCCCGCCAGAGTCTTTGACTGCGAAGAAGACGCTATTGCGGCGATCACAGGCGGAAAGATCGTGCCCGGCGATATCGTGGTCATCCGCTACGAGGGTCCCAAGGGCGGCCCCGGCATGAGAGAGATGTTAAATCCCACCTCCGCCATCGCAGGGATGGGACTGGATTCTTCCGTCGCGCTGATCACAGACGGCAGATTCTCCGGCGCGTCCCGCGGCGCTTCCATAGGACACGTCTCCCCTGAGGCGGCTGTCGGCGGCCCTATCGCTCTCATCCATGAGGGAGATATCATCTCCATCGATATCAACGCCAATAAGCTCGATGTCAAAGTTTCCGACGAGGAAATGGCACGCAGAAAAGCTGAGTGGAAGCCCCGTCAGCCCAAGGTTACGGACGGATATCTCAAGAGATACGCGGCGCTCGTCACAAGCGGAAACCGCGGCGCGATCCTTGAACTTCCCAAAGGCGTAGAGTAATGCGCTAAAATCGGACTACCGGAAATATTACTGCTGCAGATGCAGCCGATACATGGAGGTAACTATGAAAATGACAGGTGCTGAGATCGTAGTCGCCTGCCTGCTCGAGCAGGGAGTGGATACGGTCTTCGGATATCCGGGAGGAGCGATCCTCAATGTCTACGATGCTCTTTACAAACACAGAGATCAGATCACACATTATCTTACGTCTCATGAACAGGGAGCTTCCCATATGGCGGACGGTTATGCAAGGGCCACCGGCAAGGTCGGTGTCTGCCTTGCGACAAGCGGCCCCGGGGCAACGAACCTGGTCACCGGTATTGCAACGGCCTATATGGACAGTGTGCCGCTGGTCGCCATTACCTGTAATGTGACGCTTCCCCTTCTCGGCAAGGATTCCTTCCAGGAGGTCGACATCGCCGGAATTTCCATGCCGATCACGAAGCACGGCTACATCGTAAAGGATGTGGACAATCTGGCATCCACGATCCGCAAAGCGTTCAGGATCGCCACTACGGGAAGACCCGGTCCGGTCCTCGTCGATATTCCCAAGGACGTCACAGGCGCCGTGGCGGATTTCGCGCCCATGACCCATACAAGAAGGCTTGTGGGAGAGGGCAGGCGGTACAGCGACTCGGACATCGATCACGTAGTGGAGATGATCAAGGCTTCCAGAAAACCTTATCTGTACGTGGGAGGAGGCGCAGT
>DLYC01000140.1:0-2846 GCA_003447895.1 Lachnospiraceae bacterium
AAAATTACGTCTTCACTATTTATTTCTTTTTCGATATTATTCATAGCAACCTCCGTATCTTGATTTTATTATATAATATTGATTCTTTAAATTCAATATTGTATTTTTAATTTAGCTAACTTCTATAGTTATATAAAAAACCTTGCAAAAGCAAGGTTAATTACATAATGGCGGAGACAGAGGGATTTGAACCCTCGCGACAGTTTCCCATCCTACACCCTTAGCAGGGGCGCCTCTTCAGCCACTTGAGTATTTCTCCTTGCCTGATTAAAGCTTAAAAATATATGATTTTTTGCGCCTTTTTTGTGACGCATATTATATTATACAGATGCCTCTGTATTTTGTCAATTACAAGATATGCCTCGTTTTTATTTCCCATCTACAAGATAAGGGCTTCTGATACCCTGTCCGCCATGGCCTGCCCGGCGTGTGCGGAACCTTTCAGAAGGCCCGCACGCGTTACGGCAGATCGCCCTGTAAACCCGAAAGCTCAGCAGGGATCTTTGGTCCGTCCGCTCATTCCGGGATCGTACTCCGGTCCGGAAATGAAGCGGGGATCACTTAACAATCTTCTCCAGAGTTTTGTCCAGCTCCTCGGAGGAAGGCTGTCCGGGGACCCACAGGATCTTCTGTCCGTCATTTCTGTATCTGGGAATTACGTGGATATGGAAATGGTGAACAGTCTGTCCGGCGGTTTCTCCATTATTCTGCACGATATTGAGGCCGTCCGCGCCGAGCTTTTCCTTAAGGATTTCTGCCGCTTTCTTCGCTGTCTTTATGGCCTCTGCCGCGACATCTTCCGGAATCTCGAAGAGATCGGCATAGTGGTCTTTGGGAAGCACTAACGCGTGACCCTCTGTTGCCGGTCCGTTGTCGAGAATTACCCGGAACATTTCGTTTTCATAAACCGTTCTGCTCGGAATCTCTCCGTTTGCGATCTTACAGAATATGCAGTTGCTGTCCTTCATTACAATCTCCTTTCGTCAGGGCTCGCAGAGCGGGCCGTCTTGCCTCGCGGGGCTCCCTGCAGAGCAGGCATTTCCTGCTTCCGCGTTCTTTTTTTGGGTTTTTCCGTCCGCCGCGCTTTCGAACTTAGCCAATTATAGCAAGATAGCCGTCAAATTTCATCTGTATTCATATTCCAGATTTCCGAATTTCACTTCGTCGCCTCTCTGCACCCGCACCCTTTCGTTTGGCGGGATCATAACACCGTTGATCCATGTGCCGTTAGTACTTCCCAGATCCCGGATCTCAATTCCGCCCTCTTCTCCCTTATAAATGCGCGCGTGCACTCTGCTGACCGACGGATCGTCCAATACCGCATCGGCAAAAGACTGCGCCTTTCCAACCGTGACGGGGAGCGTGCGAAGGTCGATCCTGCTCCCTCTTTCTCTCCCGTACAGCCTTCCCGTCGAGGTCTGTTCGCTGAATCTCACCGTGTTCGTCTCTTCGCCCAAAAGATAGTCTTCCCGGCTCTCACCCCCGCTGTAGACCGGCAGGTCACTCTCATTGCTCTTTACATAGACCGGCGCCCTTTTCTCCTCTTCTTCTTTTTCTTTTCTCCTGTTCCTCACTGTTTTCATGACCGTTTCTGCTGTCAGGACTGCCGCTGCCAGCAGAAGGAGCGCCGCTCCGGCTATGCAGAGCCTTCTCTCCCGCTGCGTCATGTACACAAAGTACTGCACTGCGAGGAGTCCGCCCGCCCCTGCCGCCAGAAGTACGATCACCGATATTTTTACCCAGAGTCTTACAGCCGGTTTTTCCCTGCCTTTTCGCCCGGACACATCCGCGTCCGGCAGGGCGGCCTTCTTCTTTTCTTCCTTCTCTTTTCTGCTGTGCGAATTCCCGCCGGACTCTTTCCTTCCGCGCTTTTTTGTCCCGTACTCTTTAAGGTCATACTCTCCCCCGCCGTATTCGTCTTTCTCGTATTCCTTTCTGTTGTATTCTGCCCGGCTGAGGACTTCTTTCACCGCTTCCTCCTGCGTCGGACCTCTTTGCGCCGCGCCCGCGAAGCTGCTGTGAGCTTCCCGGTTCTCGTCTGACGCTTCTTCGCGAAGCGCTTCCCGGAGCGCCTGGCGGTCTCCCCCTGCGAGGGACCAGAGCCTGTAGGCCGCCGCTGCGGCCTTTTTGTCAGAAGCGTCGATCGCGTTTGCCAGAAAATGAAAGACTGTCGGCGTCTGCGTGCTTCCCGGATAATAGGTAAACCAGTAATTACCGGTCTGAAAATCATAGAAAATCTGCTTCTCATCGAGCACGATCTGCTGATCATCCAAAAGATAGCCGGCCAGCGACCCCGTCACTTCATCCGCCGCTTTCAGAAGCCTGAACAGCTCTGTACCGGGGATTTTCCGGTCCTCATACAGGGTTTTGAGGTTCTGCTTTCCGCTGATATCGTAATAGAGGTATTTCACACCGTCTATGTGTCTGATACTGCAGGGCAGAAGCCCTTCGATCCGGTTCATCTCCAGCATCCTGTACTGGTATCCGTTTGTCTCCGCCTCCGGGGGACACGCCATGACCATAAAACTCCGGACCGCGTCTTTATAATAGGTTGTTTCCATCGATTCTCTCCATTCCCGATCAGTGAGGCCCGGCACCTCTTTTCACTCCGCCAGGCCGAGCGACTTCCCCGCAGTACGTGCGATCGCCATGACTCTCCTGAATCTTCTGAAAGAAAAGGGCGGATCCGTTTTCCGCGCCTTCATGCTGACGGAGAGCGTCCACGTCGAAGACTGCCCTGCCGTCCCCTGTCCTGATTCACCGTCTCCGCTGATTCCCATCATGATCGCGGGCACCATACTCCCCTCTGCGAAGGCCCTGATCTCTCTGCCGCCGCTGACGCCGGC
>DLYC01000140.1:2959-12116 GCA_003447895.1 Lachnospiraceae bacterium
CGGATTGGGCTTTTTTCTCCCCTCGCTGTATGCTCACACGATATGCCGCCGTATAGAGATCCTGTGTCATCACGCACCGGTCATAGAGAAAGAACATCAGATACAGAAGCATTATGATCAGCGCAAACACCGCCGGAACGATCATTGCCGCCTCTGCTGTCATATAGCCCGCAAGGCCGCCCTCCCGGCAGTTTCCGTTTTCCGCTTTCGGTTTCGTGGGCGCTCTGTCCTTCTCTCTTTTGTCCCGGTCGCAGCTTCTGTCCGCCCGATCACTCACCTCATCCGCCTCCTTTCAGACGTGAAATGCTCTCCGCCCTCTTTTCCTATACAATGCGAAAGTTCTTTCTCTCAATTCAGATGCCTGCCGCCGCACACAAGCAAAAGCAGCCTGATGCCCGATGAAACGGCAAGAAACGGTATAAAGGCCAGCTTCTCATCGAATGCGGCAGCGCTGTTCCTCCTTCTGAGGATCCGGCAGAAACCATAAACCGCGCAGAGGATCAGGGCTCCTTCCAGTATTGCGACGATCTCGCAAAGGCCGGTGCAGAAACCGCAGGCCATAAGACAGATTCCGTCTCCTTCCCCGATCTGTCCCCTGAACACCATTGAAAGAAGAAGCAGTACCGCGCCCGGCAGAGCTCCCGCCCAAAGAGGAAAGCCGTCCTCAGCAGCCGGGCAGACAATCCCCATTGCCGCGGCGACTGCCGCGAACAGGACAACACTCCCGATCGGGATTCTCTTCGTTCTGAGATCGGGCACCGCCGTGATCCACAAAAAGAGGCAGGTCACCCCTTCTCTTATAATCTGTATCTTCCTCATTTTTCCGCGTGCCGGTGTTCTCCCCCGCATTTGGGGCACGGCCTGTAATGCCCTTCCGCCTCCGAATCCTCCATCAGAGTGATGTGCCTGACGATCCCGCCGCAGTTCCGGTCCGCGTGATAGCGGTTTCCTTCCTTCGTCACATAGACGATCCCGCCCTTCCCGGGCCGGCAGCACTCACACGGATAGTACACGGATCCGTCGCCGCTCCTTAAGGAGGAGACCTGCGAAGCGGGAACCGCCCGCACCTGCGGGTTCAGGTAGATGCAGCCGGAATCTCTGTGATACACCTCTCCGTACCGGGTCACATAGACCGAGGACTCCGATGCGTCGCCGCTTGTCTGCGGAAGGCCGCTCCCCGGCGTCCACCCCACCCATGCATGGCCGCAGTACCGGGCCTGCATCATAAAATCCGGAAAGGCTATGACTCTGACAAACGGCCGGATCCGGTAGTTGACCACAATCTCGACGTGGTCCCCTTCCGTCAGGATCTTCGATTCGGCAAAAGACAGCCCGGCCCGGCCTCCGACAACGCAGGAATGCCGCCAGAACGCCTCTCCCAGGTAAGTCGTCACTTTATTTCTCACAAACGTCTCCGAGACCGCAAGCGACGCCGCCGCGCCTGTCTCAGAGCTTTCTTCTCCGCCTTCCCCCTCCGCGCCCTTTCCGTAGCGCAGATAGTAGGCCGCTTCACAGACCTCCTCTCCGGCCTGCTGTACGGCCGCCTGCATCCCGCTCTGGAGTCTCACCGCATCAAACAGAAACAGCAGGTTCATGACAAAAAAGAGAAAAAGGGGAACAACTGCCGCCGCTTCCAGAGACATGCTTCCGCGCAGAGAAGGCGGGGGCGATGCCCTTGAAGATCTGTCAGATGCCCGGAGAGGCTCTTCTTTTTCTGTTTCATCTGTCAGACAGAGATTCCTCAAGAGCATCGTCCCCGCCTCCTTTCCGCGTTTCCCTTCCGATTCCCTCACTAATTGAATCCGCATTCTCCTTCGAATGAAAAAGTTTTCCCACAGGCCGTTGCCTCTGCGTGCATGCCAAATCCGTCCAGGCACAGATCGAACCGGAAAGCAGGATTTCCAGTAATCTCTCTGATGTCCATTTCCATAATGTCCATGGTCCTCTGTGTTTTGACAGAACTGCCTTCAAGCAGTAAAAGCCCCTGAAGATACTCGCTGTAGCCGAGTCCCTCCCCGCTGTCCCGGTCCCGGATTGCCGTGAGCGGGCTCAGAAGCTCGTGGAGAGCCGTCTGCCAGCTCTCAGACGTCTTGACAAGCGGCACTTTCCCGCCGGTCATGAGAGTCCGGACATCCTGTACGCTCTCGAGATAACTCCAGGCCAGCGCAAGTGCCCTGGACACCGGCTCCTCAAGTTCCGGATTGAGAAGGATCAGGGATGCCGCCATCGCCACGAGCCGGATCCTGGCCATCTTCTCCTCGTCGCTGAACAGATAGGCGCAGTTGGACGCCTCCCGGATCAGAATGAGCCTTGCTGCGGTGCCCTCAAGATTTCCCCGGTCTGAATCCTTTCCGCACAGGATGTACTCCTGCTGGTAGCGAAGCTTTCCGTCATCGAGCGGCTTCGCGCAGTTTCCCGTCTTTTCACTGAGGTAGAGGTCGAACAGGATCTCGTCTGCCGCCGGGTAATGGTGGGAATTGGGGACTGACAAGCCGTCCCCCATGTGAAGTCCCCTTCCGCAAAGGCTGTCTTTTCCGCTGATTCTCTCATTCGATAAGCCGTCAAGGTTCCCGAAAACCTGCATGAGAACAGGGAGAAATTGAAATGACTCCATCTCATCGACCATCTCCTCCGCTTCCGAAGGCTTGTCAGAGGCAGCCTCACGTTCCCCGGAGGTGACCTCTTCCTCGTTTTCTTCTTTCTCTTCATTTTCCTTCCTCTGCTCCTCTCTCTTTTTCCTGAGCGCTTCTTTGAGGTCCTCCTCGCTCTGATGCGTCTCATTGGCCCATTCCCTTCCGCTGATCTCAAGGCCCCGCCACTGATCGGCATCGGCAAGGATCCTTGCTGCCAGGGCCCCGGCGGGATCCGCCGCCATATACGCGTACACCTGCTCCCGCACGGCCCGTCCGCATTGGTCGCAGGCATACCGGGTCCCCGTCACCTGCACATCCCCGGCCGCCATAGAAGTCCAGTCCCGCTTCCTCCCAAAGGGAAGCACATAGTTTCTCTCACAGTTTTTCTCCATATAGCTTTTTAAATGCGTTCCCAGGACTTCATTTCCGCCGCCGGCTCCCCCGTATGTGGTGTCGATAAAGAAAAGATCATATCTTCTGTGCAGTTCCTGATGAAACTCGGCCATCGCCGCGTTCTGGGATATGCGGCAGATGCTCTCCATCTGCATTTTCGCGGCTCCCAGGCGCGCGCCTTTGATCAGAACCAGATACAGGCCGAGCGCCGCCGCGACCGTCAGCGCAAGGTAAACGGTAATATATCCTCCGGCAGAGGGCCCCGCCGCCGGCTTCCCTCTGCCGTCCGTTCCCTGCATCCCTAACACTTTCTCATAAAGGCCGAGGAGATGATCGATCCGCTGTCGCTGTTGATCTTCTGAAACACTTTTTTGACAAGATCATTGAGCTGTTTCTTGAAAATTATGACAAGACCGATCAGTACCACGATGATCAGTATGATCTCCACCGTTCCCATTCCCGTTTCGTCTCTCCAAAAATCTCTGACTGCTTTCCCCATACTTTCTCCTTTCTTTTTTGTGTTTCCCGCATTGCCCGTGTCTGATCACAAGGATTGACTCCGCAATGCCCTATGCCGCAAAACTGTAATAGGCAGGAATTATGATGATCAGCATTGTGATCGCGAGCATCAGTATCATCGGCAGCAGAAGCTTCGTCTCCGCCTCCTCTCCCAGCTTTCTCGCCGTGTTTCTTCGCTCCTCGAATGATGCCTGCGCCTCCTGCTGCATTACAGACAACAGTTCCCGGTTCCCTTTTCTGATGTTCTGTGTCAAAAGAGTGCAGAGCCTTGTGTACTGCCTGGACCGGCAGCGTGCCCCGAACCGGGCGTAGGCCTCCGCCTCCGGGACGCCGCTCCCGAGCTCGCGGCAGACAAGGAGAATCTCCTCGTAGGCGCCGCGCGCTTCTTTCCCCTCCTCCTTCTTCCTCGCGTAGTCCTCCCCGATCTTTAAAAAGCAGCTCCTGATGCTGAGCCCGGCCCCCATATACAGCACGAACTTGCTGATGATCCGGGGGTAGTCCAGCATCATCTGTCTCTCCCTGTCCAGCACTCTCTGATGGAGGCGGCTTCCCATAGACGCCGCCGTCAGGCAGGCCACAGCCAGGGCGAACAGGATGACGGCAGGACCTGAATCGGAGGGCTTTTCCGCGTAATCCACCGCCCGTTCCTCCAGGGTCTTCGGAAGCGGCAGGACGCCCTCCGAGACACTCTCCTGATCTGCCGAGGAAAGTGCCTCCCGTATTCCCGCAGACAGTTTTTCTTCCTCTGTGAGGACAGGCGGGAAGACTGTGACCGCATACTCCCTGTCAAAGCGGATCCCCTCCGGTGTTCCGTTGTCATAACTGAGAATCGCAGTCAGAGTCACCTCCCGGCTGTCATGTCTGTCCATTGCCACGTTCCCCACGGATCCGTCCGCGTCGACCAGCGCGTAGCTCGAGCTCTCCCATGCGATCACAAACGGATATCCCTCCACTTCGTCCGGAAGATCCAGGTCCGAGGTCACATGGCGCAGGTCGCTGTTTTGACCGAGGATCTTCTCAGGAAGGGCCGCAAAGAGTTTGTCCGCAAGTTCCTTTGCCTGTTGTCTGCTGTACTTTCTGGACCGCACTTCCAGTCTGTAATTTCCCTGATAGACCGGCTCTTCCTCTTTGCTGCCCTTGTCCCGCACGCTGACCTCGAGTTCGGTGGTTCTGTCTTCCCCACCCACCCGGTCCCGGACCAGTTCTCCCTTCTCGGTCATAAGAAGGCTCCTCCCTGCCGCCACATAGCTTGCGGCCGCAAGGACCGTGCCGGCGAGAAGGATCATGAGCACGATCCGGATCCTCTCTGTAAAAAAGCGCTCCTCTTCCCGCTTCGTCTGTCCGAAGGGATACAGGATTGCCAGGTCCCTTCGGACGCCGCTTTCATACGGAAGCCCTCCGCCGCTTCTGCCGGCGCGAAAGCGCCCGGCTTTTCGGAAGAGGTAGGCCGCCATTTTGGAAAACCCCGGCATTCCGTCTCCCCGCGACACAAGTCCCAGCACCAGGTATCCGGCAATGATCAGTCCGTAAATATAGATCATTTCTCCCTTCCTTTTATCCTTTCAGGAATCTCCGATCACAGAGAAACCGCCAATATTTTTTCAGAGATGACAAGCGCTGCCAGATAGGCGCCCAGGCACACCGTCATGAAAGCCGCGCCTTCGAGGTTGTGATAGAGCACATCGAAAAAACCGGGAGAAGTAAGGCCGATGTAGAAAATGATCATAAAGGGCGTCAGATCCATAATCCTCTGCTCCAGTCTTCTGTTTCCGAGCATGATCCGGATCTCGTTCTCCACATCCAGCCTCTCCTCGATCAGGGCGGAAGTTCTCGCGAGAATTTCCACCATGTTCCCGCCGCCTCTCTTCGCGATCCGGAAAACTTCGGCAAACTCCCGGATCTCCTCTGTGTCCGCTCTTTGGGCAAAGTCGTCGAGCAGGGTCTCGAGCGGGATCCGGTTGTCGAGTCCGTTGACGACCCGCAAAAGCTCCCTGCTGATCGGAGCCCTCTCTCCGTACTCGTAGACCATTTCCCTGTAGCCTTCACGAAACGCGTTTTCAGGGGAGTCCCCCGCCCTCAGGGCATTGTTCACGCTCCCGAGAAGATCCCTGAACTGCTCCGAGAGGATCCTCTTCTCCTTTTCCCTTCTGTTTTTTGCCCTGTACATACTGAAAGGGATTCCGAGGGGCATCAGGATCACCGCAGCCGCCGCAGACTGATAGAAGAGCCATGCGGCGGCCGCCGCGAGCGCCGCCCCTTCAAGAAAGTAAAGGATTCCCCGTCCCGACAGGGATTCCCGCCATCTCGAATTTGTAAGTATGTGTGAGCGCGTTCTCCTTTTGCCAGTCGCCGATGATTCTCCCATTCTTCTCTCCCGTCTCCCTGAACCGATACAGTGTGGACAGGGTAATCTGCCCGTTTTGGGTCCCTGTCACCTCCGCGATCTCCTGAACTTTCCTGCTCCGGTCCCGGAACCGGCACAGGTGCACGATGAGATCGATGCCCGAGGCCAGCTGCCCCCGGATTGCTGACAGGGGAAGCTCCATCCCCATCAGGATCATCGTCTCAAGCCTTGAGAGGATGTCCGCCGCGCTGTTCGCGTGCCCCGTGCTCATGCTGCCGTCGTGCCCGGTGTTCATCGCCTGGATCATATCGATCGCCTCCGCGCCTCTGACTTCCCCGACAATGATCCTGTCCGGCCTCATGCGCAGGCTGGATTTGATCAGGTCCCGTATGCTGATGGGCCTGCAGCCCTCCACGTTTGCGTTTCGGGCCTCCAGCCTCACCAGATTGGGGACGTTTCGGATCTGAAGCTCTGCATTGTCTTCGATCGTGATCACCCTCTCCCGGGGCTCAATGAAATCCGCCATCACATTCAGAAAGGTCGTCTTGCCCGATCCGGTCCCCCCGCTCACAAAAATATTGAGGCCCGCCCTGACGCATCTTTTCAGAAAATCGGCGATCTCTTCATTGAGGGACTCATACCTAAGTAGATCTTCGATCGTGATCGGTTTTTCCGGGAACCGCCGGATCGTCAGGATCGGTCCGTTCACGGCTACAGGCTGCAACACCACATTTACGCGGTCGCCGCTCGGAAGCCTGCAGTCCACGATTGGAGACGCTGTGTTGACAACTCTGTTCGAAGCCCCGACGATCTGCTGGATCACGTCCTCAAGTTTCTCCGCGGAAGAAAACGACGCGTGATAGGGACGAAGCTCCCCCGCCTTCTCGATAAAAATGCAGTCGGGCCCGTTCACCATGATCTCCGTGATCCCGGGGTCTTCCAAAAGGTCCTGCAGGATATCGAGACGGCGGATGGAATGAAACAGCTCCTGCCTGAGCTTCTTTTTTTCCTCCACTGTGAGCGCGGACACGCCGGCCGCCTTTCCTCCGGTGATGTATTCGTCGATCATGTCGAGGACTTCCGAGTCCGGGACTTTTCTTGAGAAGTCGATCCTCTCCATGATCTTTTCTCTCAGGCCGCCCCGCACCGCTGCGTAGTCATTGGCCGGGTTCATACATCTTCTCCTCCTCCACGATCCCCTCCACGACCGAGGCGAGCTCCCCATGTGTGAGATTCAGGATGCTTCCGGGCAGTTCCCGAAAGACCGGGAGCCTGCACCTTCTCGTCTTCATGAAGATATCTTCATACTGCGTACTGCGAAGAAGTTCCTCATACTGTGTGATTTTTCCCATGGAGATCCCGTCATCCCTCGTGATCGTGAAGATGTACTCGCACTGCCGCAGGAGCTCGAAGACGCCGTCCGCAAGTTCGCTCAGGTCCAGGATGCAGTACTCGTAATCCGTAACCCTCTCGATCGAGCTAAGAAGATCCATCCACTCGTCCGCACGGATCGACTTCAGCTGTATGAAAGACTCCATCGGAGGCAGAAAATCGAGGCCTCCGACGCTTTCCGTCATGAATTTCAGCTGCCCGGACAGCTTCTCCCTGGCGCAGTCGTTGTAATACAAAAGGTCGCTTACACTGCCGCGAAAAGTTCTGTCGAGCATGCGCTCAAGCCCCGAGTATGCCTCGAAATTCAGATAAAGTGCCGGCGCCTTCCGGGCGAGGATCTGTCCCATGCAGATGGAAAAGGTCGTCTGAAGGCACCTCGACACGGGGCTGTATACGCCGATCAGCTTCATCGGCCGCCCGTGCCTTACGCTTTGCGGGAGTCCCTCCTCTTCCGAGGACATACACAGCTCCCGGATCTTTGCGCAAATGTGCTCCGCAGACTGATATTTGCTGAGGTTTTCCGGCTTCTCCATATAGCGGCTGCTCTCGTTGAGGAGGAGGATCTGTGTAAATCCGGCTCTCTCCAGATCTTCGCTGTACTCCGACTCCGCGATCACCAGAAGTTTGGTCGTGGCCGGCGTCTCCTTCGAGAGGAAGCGCTCTCTGTCCGTATACAGATAGATCTCATAGGGAAGGTTCCCCCTGCTCCTAAGGTATTCCATCAGATGTTCCCCGTACGGAACTTCACTGTCGCAGAGGCAGATCCTGCGGATGTTTTCATTACCGGCAGACAAGGACATAGACTTTCTCCTTTCTCAGGCTCTCGCGCTGAAAAATTCAGAAAAACAGAATGGTTAGCCAAAAGTTTACAGATGTAACAGGAATGTGCTCTGTATCCCGAGCTGCTGCAGAAGCAGACAGAGCGCGACGCTGATGCACACAGGCACCGCGAAATGAATCGTCCGGGAAAGATCCCGGGATCTGATCAGAAGAACCGCGGAGAAGACCGCTCCGATCAGAAAAGAGAAAATAAAACTGACAATGTACCACCGCACGCCGAGAAACGGAACCAGTGCCGTGAGGAGTTTGATGTCCCCCGCTCCGAGCCCTCCCGGCTTCCAGAAAGGGATCAGTACCGCGAGCGTAAGGACCATCGCTCCGACTATTCCGGGCAGGCTTTCCGGTGTGCAGATCAGCCTCCATCCGACGCCGGCTGTAAGCATGAGAAGGATCAGGGTATTGCTGATCTTCCCCCGGCTAAGATCAGAGACCGCCGCCGCTGCCGCGAAGAACAAGAGAAGGATCCGGCCGCCTTCGGTCATTGGCTTCACCTCCTTCCTCCGGCTGGTGAATCCGATTATAAAGACCAAAAGCCCTTCCGCACAAGCCCTTTTCGGCAAGTTTTCAAACTTTGTGAAATCGGCCCAAACTGAGTGTTTATTCCGCTTCAGGCAGTCCGAAAAGCCCGGGTTTTATCACATTTTTCCCTGCCAAAAATGGTACCGGTATCAACTGAGTCAGGGGGACAGTCCCTTTGACTCAGGTTGAGTCAAAGGGACTGTCCCCCTGACTCAGCGCCGAACTTTCGAAGGTTTCCGTTGCAAGGGCATTTGCCTTCTACTATAATAAAACCATCCCTTAAGCGTACAGGGACGGCAATTGAAAACCCAATACCGCCTCTGTCACAGAGGCAGAAAAAAAGGAGTACAGATATGGCAAAATTTGTTTGCACCGTTTGCGGTTACATCTATGATGAAGAAGCCGGCGATCCGGATAACGGAATCGAGCCCGGCACCCTTTTCGCGGATCTCCCCGAGGATTGGGAATGTCCTCTTTGCAGCGTCGGCAAGGATGACTTCGAGGAAGAAGCTTAATT